>DASSFG010000311.1:0-5684 GCA_035694685.1 Pirellulales bacterium | reverse complement strand
TTCAGGCTGGAAAGCCTGACCTGCGCCTCAGTGTCGGTATCGTCGCACTTGCCGCTACAACCGCGGCATTCGGTTGGTGAGACGCAATTCCGGCCGCTTTTCAGCATGTCCGCCTGCATCACTCACCAACGGGACGCGTAGAATTCAACAATCTTCAATCCCTACGATCGTTGAAAGGCCGCTATGAGACGAGCAATGTTCATGATGTTGGTGATGGCTCTGGGGGCATCTTCGGTGGATGCCCAGGTGGGTTCCGCCAGCTCCGTTCCGCGTGGCACGCGAAGCTTCTACGGAACGAATTTCGGAAATCGGTACCAGTATTTGGGATTAGGATACGGTTATGGGCCGGGCGCCTTCGGCCCCGGAGCGTGGAGCGGCTTTGGCGGCGGCCGTTATGGGAGGTATGGCGGCTACGGAGGCTATGGTGGTGGCGGATACGGCGGCTATGGTGGTTATGGCGGGTACGGTGGTATGCGAGGCGGGCTGATGGACCTGCAGGACGAAGCCCTGCACGAACGGCGCATGATGTGGTCGCTGAATTTCGCACCGATGCCGCAGACCGCGCCCGGCGTGACCGTCAATCCTTTCTGGAACCCGTATCAGAGCCGCCTCGGCGACGACATCTATCATCGCGGCGAACCTGCACACGAGCCTCAAGTATTCGTGAACCCTTACGTCCATCATCCCGCGCCGCACGGCGACGAATGACGGCCTGGCTTCGCCAGGCAGGTCATCCCAATGGCGGCCGCCGCCACCGCGGCGCCGCCGAGAACGTCGGCAAAATAGTGCCAGCCGCTCGTCATCGTCGAGACGACGATCAAGGAGTTGAGAACGACGCCCGGCAGGAACAGGTACCACCGGCCACGGAAGCTCCAAGCCAGCAAAATCGCCCAGGTGACATGGAACGAGGGAAACGTAATCAGCCCCTCCGTCGTGCGTAAGCTGACGCCGCGCCGCGAACCATCGCGGAGCGTTTGAAAATGTTCCAGGAACGTGGCCTGGTCGTGCGACGCGGCAAATCCGAATCGAGCGAACGGTCCTTCTGCCGGCAGCACGACAAAAAGGCCGAGGGCCAGTAAGGCGGCCAGCATAAACGCCAGCAGAAAGCCGGTTAGTCGCGGTCGATCGTTCGACAGGCCCAGCACCGCAACGACAACCGCCGTTTGAATGAGCAGCGTGTCGTAGGCGGCGTTCAACAACGTCGCGATGGCCGGATGGGCATCCGCCCAATGGCGCACGACGGGCGCCGTCAGCCCGCACCAGTCATCGAACGCGGCGAGCTGATCGTCAGCCAACGGCCACGCCAGGGTGGCCAGACCGTACATCAGCACGATGTAGCACGCCGCGAAGGCAACGATCTGGGCCAACGTCGTCAAACAGAGCACGAACGCGCCCTCTCGCCGAGCGTGGTAATAACAGGAGCCGGCCAACAGCAACACGACAAGGGCGGCAGTCGCCCCGACGTCGGCTAGCGGCACCTGCACGCTTTGCCAAGTGCAAGCTATGCATGCCGCCGCCGCTGCCCAAACAACAAGCAGCGTGGGCAGTGCGTTGGCCGAAAGGCGAAAAGGGCAGGGTGGGACAAGCGAGCTGGCGAGTGCCGGCCCCCCGTGATGAGGCGTCAGGCTTAAGGCGTCAGGCTTCAGGCGTGTGTTGCCTAATGCACGATCGCCGATTCTTGACACCTCTTGGTGCTCTAGCGCTCGTTCCGCTCGCCTCTCCCACCGTATTTGCATAGCGTCCGTTTAACTGGCTGCCGTCAGCGAGGCGCCGACGGCCGAAAACGTGGTATTGGCGCTCGAGCCGATCGAACCGATCGCCGTCAAGCAAACGATCACGATCAATGCCAGCATCACAGCGTACTCCACGGCAGTCGGCCCATCGTCCGACGCCAAAAAACGGCGAATCACACGAAGTGTCGTATTCATTGGTGCCTTCTCAACTGCTGGTTCAGATTGGTCCTGGTTACATAAAGCTGCCCTCGGGACCCAGAATTGGATCCCGAGGGCGGTCGGAAGGGCGGCTGCACCCGTCCGGCGACGTTGCCGAGACACCAGCGCCCTTAGGGTTAGCTGGCCGCAGTCAGCGAGGCTGCCACGGCGGAGAACGTCGTGTTGGCCTTTGAACCGATCGAACCGATCGCCGTCAAGCAGACGATCACGATCAGGGCCAACATCACGGCGTATTCGACCGCGGTTGGGCCGTCTTCCGAAACCAGAAAACGTTGCACCTTCAAAGCGAGATTCTTCATTGCATCCTCCGATTTCTTTGGTTGCCAACGGAAACCAACAAGCGGTCGCATCGGTCGAACCATTTTAAGTAAATAACGGGTTGTCCGCGGCGGTTTGCCGGTCGTTGTCGGACCAGCTTGGCCTGCTACTCACCGCGACCAGACCCACGTTGTCCTTATTCGCCGCATGCCCTCGTCAATTAGATCGGAAGTGCTTGTCCCTTGAGCGGTCGCTTGCGCGGCCGCTCGACCAACACCCTTTCGGCAGCCAGGCCGCCAATCGCGCACGATTGGTCCTTGGCTTTGCGTCCCGGCCTCGCGACCGGTTTGCCTTTGTCGAGGATGCAGGGCGGCAGGCCCATTGTTCACGCAGTTCGCCGGCACAGACCTGTACCCAGACGTGAGTTGCGGCCGGCCGCAGCCTGCCGTAACTTTTTTGGATTGGTCTGCTCATAGCGAGCCGCGTGACGGCGGCCTTTTCCAGCCGCCGTCGCTGAGAGTCGCGTGAACACGCTCGTCTCTGCACTGAAAACCTAGTTCAACTCTGCGGCATGTCAAATCACTCGCTTTAATAATTCTTGCCATTTTCTCATTGGGCCGATTCGTTCGTCATTTTTTCGACGACGAGCCGATAAACGACGCTCCCGCCTAGCAAGCGCCAGTTCTCACAGCGCCGTTCGAGCCAGGAAAGCGGCCGCGGCAGCCGCCGAATCGTTCCCGGAAACACGGAAGCATAGTTCCGCGAGACGACCTGGAAACCTGCCCGATTCAACAGAGGCTCTGCCTGCCAGGGCCGAAAGTGGTCTTCGTCGAAACCCGCGCGCCGCATCCGCTCTTGCGAATAGTAGATGTAGGGGTGGTAGACGTTTGGCTCGATGGCCAGCCATCGTCCGCCCGGCGACATCAAGCGGCGGATGGCTGCAAAGAACTCCGCCAGACGGTGCACGTGGTGCAAGACGTCGATGCTGAAGACGAACTGAGCGGCGTCACCATCGGCACTTTCGATAATATCCCTACATTCGTACTGCAAGTTGGCGCGACGGTGCTGCCGCCGTGCATAATCGATCATCGCCGGACAAACGTCGATGCCGGTAAAGTGGACCTGCGGATAATCGCCCGCCAATTCGTCCAGAAATCGGCCTGGCCCGCAGCCCAGTTCCAGGGCGTGCGTGACGCCGTGCAGGCCGTTCATTTCGCTTCTTACCAGGCTGCGGCGCCGCTCTTCGACTGCTCCCTCGCGGCGAGCTTCGTACTCGGCGGGCGTAAGATTGAAATGGGTCTGCATACGATAACCTAGCATGAAAGGGTTCAGGGTTAGGGGTTAGCGGTTAGGGGTTAGCGGTTAGGGGATTCGAAACTGTCGTTTAACCGCAGGCGGGTACCCTCTGGGTGCGGCCCGCGCGATGGTAACCATCGCGCGGGCCGTTGGCCCTGCGGTTAAACGAGTTTCCTCTTGCACTTTCGTTCCCTAACCCCTGAACCCTCCGTCCGCGACGTACATTTCAATGCCGACAAGCCGAAGCATTGCCCCCGTCATCGGTGCGACCCCATGCACATCGCCCTGGTTTACGACGCCGTTTATCCATTTGTTGCCGGCGGGGTGGAACGTCGCAATTATGAGGTTGCCGGGGTACTCCGCCGTCGGCATAACGTGGCGATCTACGGTTTCCGTTACTGGTCGGAGGACAACGACTCTTGTCTTGCGGGTTGCCGTTACGTGGGCGTGGGCCGCCCGGTGCCGCTTTATGACGCCGACGGTCGCCGGCGCATTTCCGAGGCCATGATCTTCGCGGGCCGATTATTTGCAGCACTGCTGCACAGCCGCGAGGAAGTTTGGGACGTGGCGAACTTTCCGTTCTTTTCTGTGCCCGTGGCGCGGATGGCGGCTTTGTTGCGCCGCCGGAGGCTGATTGTCACCTGGTATGAATTCTGGGGCGACTATTGGCAGCGCTATTTAGGTTGGCGCGGCGTCTTTGGCCGCTGGGTTGAACGGCTGGCCCTCCGCTGCTCCCCCTTTATTGTCGCCACAAGTCAGGTCACCCGTCGGCGCCTGATCGCGGCCGGCTATCCGGCCCGACGCATCACGTTCGTACCCTGCGGGGTCGACCTGAACGCCGTTTCGCGCGTCGCCGCGGCCGAAGAGTGTCATGACTTGATCTATGTCGGGCGTTTGCTCGCCCACAAGCGCGTCGAGCTGGCGATTGAAGCGCTGGCTGAACTGCGCCGCACGCGCCCGAGGGCAAACATGGCGATCGTCGGCGACGGCCCCGAGCGCGAACGGCTTACCAGACGCGTTGCCGAGCTTGGTCTGGAATCAGCGGTACGTTTCTATGGAAAACTACCCACAGCCCAGCAGGTGTACGCCTTGATGAAATCGAGCCGAGTGCTAGTGTCGCCTTCCGAGAGAGAAGGATTTGGCATCTCGGTCGTCGAGGCTTGGGGCTGCGGCATTCCCGCAGTCGTGTGCGCCGGCGACGAAAATGCCATGACCGAGCTCATCGACCAGCCGGCCAAAGGCCGCGTCGTGGACGCCAGTGCGGTGAGCATCGCTCAAGCGTGTGAAGAATTGCTCGCGGCACCGTGCGACACATTCCAAGCATCGCTTCTTTCGGCCGCCGCTGCGGAGTATGACTGGCCGCGCATCGCCGAACGGCTGGAGGCTGTTTACGAGAAAGTGATGAGAGATGAAGGATGAAAGATGAGGGATGAAAGATGAGGGATGAAGGATGGGCGGCAGATGGTGGGCCCTGCGCTCGCTAAAGCGAGCTTGCCCCACCCTACGGCAAACATGACAGCGGAGAAACGCTATGCAAAACGACCAGGCATCGACGGCCATTGCGGCAAATCCGGCCGATGGCCGTCGCCCATCCCTCATCCCTCATCCTTCATCTCTCTTGTCACTGACGGGACTGGGTCTGTACGTGTTTGCCGTGGTGGCGCTCTCGTCGGCGGGGCGCATCGACGTGATCGACGGCCAAACTCGCTATCAGGTTGCCCGGAGCATTGTCGAACATGGCGACTCCGTCGTCCGCGACGCAGATACCTGGTTCGCTGTTTTCCCCGGACGCAACGGCGATCGCTATAGCAATTACCGCTTTCCGCACACGTTCGTGGCCGTGGCGGCCATTCTGGCAGCCGACGCCAGCGGGCCAGTGCAAGAAATACGGCGGCAGTTTTTCTTTGCACTTTCCGGCGCGTTGCTGTGTGGCGCCATTGCCGTACTTTACGCTTGTTGGTTCCGACGCGCCGGTCACAGCCGCCTGGCGTCGCTTACCTGGGCGGCTGGTGGTGTTTTCTGCACGCCAATTTGGTATTACGGCACGACCGCCTACGACGAAGTCCTAGGCACGCTGGTGGTGCTAGCCGCGATTTACGCTGCCCACTTCGTTTATCAAGGCAGAAGGCAGAAGGCAGAAGGCAGAAGCGCTTCTGCCTTCTGCCTTCTGCCTTCTGC
>DASSFG010000310.1:0-4686 GCA_035694685.1 Pirellulales bacterium | reverse complement strand
GGTCGCGGCGGCCGACAGCAGGAAAGAAAAAACGCTAGCCTTGATGCCCTCACGATTGCCATGAACGACCCTGTCAGTCAACTGCCGCCCGACATCGCGATGCAAATCGATCCCGCGTGGCGCAAGAACCAGGCTGACTATTGGTCCGAGCGTGAGCGACTGCATGCCCAACATGAAGGCCAATGGATCGGATTTGCCAATGGCAAAGTGGTCGTCTCAGGCACGAGTCCCGTGGCGGTCTTTCACGCGGCGGAGGCAACTGCCCACAGCCCCTTCGTCACATGCGTTGGCAAGGAAGACGAACCGTGCCGTATCCGTCGCTCCACCTTCAATTACGATAACACATATCCAGGTGAACCGCCGCCTGTATTGGACTTGTCACCGCCAACCCTGATTCCACAATGATCGCGAATCAGAACGCCGCGTCGTCGCTGCCGAGCACTTGAGAGACGTGCTGCTCGATGATTTTCTGCCGCTCTTCATAGCGTTTTTTCACCGCGGCGCGCAACCGCTCTAATTGTTGTTCGAGCCGCTTAATTTCAAGCTCGCGACGCGCCTGGCGGACGGCAAAATGATTCTCGACCACAGCGACCAGCTTGCCGCGAAGCTGCTCGCGGTCGGCGTCGTTCGTTGCGCGGTGGAACTGATCGACGAGCTGCCGCGTCTGGTTGTCCATCTCTGCATCGGCCTTGGCCAACTCGAACATTTCCGGATCGTCTTGCTTCAGACGGTCCATTTCGCCACGGGCTGCCTGCTCTGCCAACAAACGTTGATTCCTCGCCGCGTCTTGGCGTATTTGCTCACCAACCTGGAGGCCGCCTCGCGAAACGATCACTTCATCGGTGATGCCGATGAGTCGCCCACCTTGACGGGCTGCGCGTGGATCACCTCGCCCTTGATCGCCGGCTGCTTCTCGCCTACCCGTGTCGTTGCCTTCGCGGCGCGCCGCATCACGGCGTCCTGCTTCGCCTCGGCCAGCTTCATGACCAGCCGCACTGGGCCGTTGACGCGCCGGAGTATCCGCAGTCGGGGCGCGGCCGTTGTTATCGTCTTTACGTGGTTCGTCTTGAGCCTGGGCCGCCAGCGCACAACCGAGCACCAGGCTCGAACCAACCGCAAATAGGAAACGACGCTGCATGGAGGTTCTCCTTTCAAATTGAATTACAACGAGCTTAGTTCGAGCTCCCGCTCCAGTTCATCCATCTCTTGCTGTAGCCAGCGGGCACGATCGAAATTGCCGCGGGCCTGGCTTTGGACAGCCTCTAGCGTCCACGCAGCACTCTTGATTTCGTAGGACAAGTCGTCGTACCAGTCAAAAGCGGCCGACCTTGCTGGCTGCTTAGCACGGGCAACCTGCCTTTGGCCCGCCTCTTGCGGCCACCAGGCGATGCTGACGGCCAGGACCACGCTCGCTGCCAGGGCCAGCGCGGCGTACGCCCGGCGATTTGCTCGACGCCGAGCGAGCCGACCATCGACGTGCCGAACCAGCTTGCCTTCATCCAACTGCGGCCCCCCCGCCCCCAGCAACTGACAGAACGCCGACCACGTCTCATCGAGTGCGGCTGCGTCCGCATCATCAGTTTGTTCGGGCGTTGGATCGTTCATGATTCGTTCGTTTCGACTAACAACTTCCGCAATGCGGATAAGCCGCGGCGGTTGTGACTGAGCACCGTGTTCAATGGTGCTCGCACGATTTCGGCAATCTCGGCAAATCCCAGGTCGCCATAATATCGCAATAGTAAGACACGCCGTTGCGGCTCACTCAGTGTTTCCAAGGCGGCGTCGAGCTGCTCGTTTGCCTCACGGCGAACAAGCGACTCCCACGGCGATGGATCGCCGTCGGCGGGCTCGATTGCTCGCAGCGCGTCGTCGGCGACCTGAATCTCCTTCCGCGGGCGTCGTGTGCTATCGCACGCCAGGCGGTCGGCAATACGCAGCAAATAGGCCCGCTCCTTGCCGGTATCGGTGTAACGATGGCGAGCTTGCCAGGCGCGGCAAAATACGTCCTGGAGCAGGTCCTCGGCCAAGGAACGATTGCGCACCAGGCCAACGAGATAGCCGAGCACGCTTCGCCCGTGGTCGTGAACCCACCGTGAGACAAGCTCGCGCTGGCGGGCCTCGCGGCCGGTGTCATTCATCGCCACAAAGAGATAAACGGTTGACGTGGTGGTTTATTGCAGGTGGAGTACTGCCGCGGTCTACCCCACGTGCGCCTTTGCTGTTGCTGCTTCTTGCGCTGGGGCTCGTAGCCGTAGCGATTCTCACGGGCCGGTACGCAATGCTGGCCAGCTACCTTCTGGCGGCCACTTGCCGCAATTCGCGCGGCAGAGGGAAGTAGACCTCTTCGGGCCGTACGCTGCGCGATTCGACCGTGGCGTTGAAGCGCTTGCGCAAAAACTCGACGCAGTCCTCCACCACCAGTTCCGGGGCACTCGCGCCGGCGGTGATCAACACGGTCTCGTCGCCCTTGAACCAGCCGACGTCGATGTCGGCCGCGCCGTCGATCAAATAGGCGGGCACGTTGTTTTCAATCGACAGTTCGGCCAACCGCTGGCTGTTCGAGCTGTTTTGGCTGCCCAACACCAACACGACGTCCGCCTCGCGCGAAAGTACCTTCACCGCCTCTTGCCGGTTTTGCGTGGCATAGCAAATATCTTCCTTGGGTGGATTGGCGATGTTGGGAAAACGCTGCCGTAAGCGTTGAATAATACGATTGGCGTCGTCGACCGACAGCGTGGTTTGGGTGAGATAGGCCATCTTTGCGTTACCCGGCATCTGCAGCCGATCGACGTCGTCCGGCGTCTCCACCAGCAGCATCGCATTGGGGGCTTCGCCCATCGTGCCAATCACTTCGTCGTGCCCTTCGTGGCCGATCAAAACGATTGTGTATCCCTCCCTGGCATAGCGGATGGCCTCGAGGTGGACCTTCGTCACCAGCGGGCAGGTGGCGTCGATCGTCTGCAATCGACGCTCATCAGCCAGCCGCCGGATTTCCGGCGATACGCCGTGGGCCGAATAGAGCAGCACGGCTCCCTCGGGAACCTCTTCCAGCTCTTCGACGAAGACCACGCCTTTCGAGCGGAACGTCTCGACCACGTAACGGTTGTGAACGATCTCGTGATAGACGTAGATCGGCGTACCGTAAAGCTGGATCGCCAGATCGAGGCTTTCGATGGCCATGTTGACGCCCGCACAAAAACCGCGAGGGCCGGCCAGAATGATCTTCATGATGGTTTGTCTCGGAGGGCCAGATTCATCATAATACACCAATTGCAACCTTGGGAGGATGGCGTATTTCATGACGGCGGCCGGCTTCGCTATGGAATTGGCACGGCACGGCCCAATGGGCGAGTCAGGGCGTGCTGCGCCGTCGCTGGACGAAAGTTTGGCCTATTGCCGCCAATTGGCAAAGACGCACTACGAGAACTTCGTCGTCGCCAGCCGGCTCTTGCCCCGGCTGTTGCGGCAGCATTTTGCCAATGTCTACGCCTACTGCCGCTGGTCCGACGACTTGGCAGACGAGACCTCGTGCCGCGAACAAAGCTTGGCTCTGCTCGACTGGTGGGAAGGCGAGCTCGAAGCGTGTTACGCGGGCCGGGCGAAGCATCCGGTGTTCGTGGCTTTGGCCCAGACCGTCGAGCAGTTCGAGATTCCCATCCAGCCGCTGCGCGACCTGCTCAGCGCGTTTCGGCAAGACCAGGTGGTCGATCGTTACGAAACTTTTACGGAGTTGCGCGATTATTGCCGCCGTTCGGCCAACCCAGTGGGGCGGCTGGTGCTGTATTTGGGCGGGTCGCACGACGACGAGCGCGGCCGGCTGGCCGACTCGATTTGCACAGGCTTGCAGCTTGCCAATTTCTGGCAGGACGTGGCTGAAGATTGGCAGCGAGGCCGCATTTATCTGCCGCTGGAGGACTGTCACCGCTTTGGCTTCCTGGAGCCCGACTTTGTGCAGGGACGATCGAACGAGGCATTCGAGCAGCTCATGGCGTTTCAAGTCGACCGCGCCGAGCAATGGTTGCAAGCCGGACTGCCGCTGGTCGACCGCTTGCCCGGCTGGTTGGCGGGTGATATCTGGCTGATTACTCACGGCGGCCTGAAAATCCTGTCCAGAATCCGGTCGGTGCAATTCGACGTCTGGTTCCGGCGGCCGCAAGTATCGCGATGGGACCAGACAAAGCTGTTGGCCGGCTGTTTCATGCGGCGCATCCGCAGAGGACGAAGATGAGCGTACTCACCGCCAGCTATGCCACCTGCCGCCGCCTGGCCCGTCGCTCGGCGAGAAATTTCTATTATTCGTTCCTGGTGCTGCCGCGCGAGAAGCGGCGATCGATGTGCGCACTGTACGCTTTTTCGCGCCACACCGACGACCTCGGCGACAATGGCCAACCAGTCGACGAGCGCCGCGACGCGCTAGCGGCCTGGCGGCGGTCGCTCGACCGCGCCCTGAACGGCGTTTTTGATTCGCCGCTTTTTCCGGCGCTGATCGACACCGTCGAACGTTATCGGCTGCCGCCGCGTTATTTGCACGACTTGATCGACGGCGTCGAAATGGACCTCACGCACAGCGAGTACCAGACGTTCGATGAGCTGGCCGACTACTGCTACAAAGTCGCCTCCGTGGTCGGGTTGTGTTGTATCCATATCTGGGGTTTCAAGGACGAACGTGCCTTTCAACCGGCGATT
>DASSFG010000309.1:0-6120 GCA_035694685.1 Pirellulales bacterium | reverse complement strand
GGCTACGCAAAAGCCTTGGTCGCTGAGAACAAAACACGCATCAAGCACCTTCGTATCCACAGCTTGATTTTGCGCACGCCAGCCCCGTACGTCAGCAACGCACTGACGCTACCCTAAACTCGTCAGGATGGTGAAGAAGGTGTTGAGTAAATACAATGGCCGCGGGGATCTTTTTAAGCAGCGCCTTGGATGACTTATGAACGACTCGCCAAATAGTGCCGGCGCGAATGCTGAGACGACATGCGCCTTTCAAGGACGGGTGGCGTTGGTGACAGGCGGCTCACGCGGCATTGGCCGCGCGACGGCGCTGCGGTTAGCGCGGGAAGGGGCCGACGTGGCAATCAGCTATGCCTCTCGCGTCGACGCGGCGGAGGAAGTCGTTCGCGAAATCCAGCAGCTCGGCCGCCTTGCCGTCGCCGTGGCGTGCGACGTCGCTCAGCCCAAAGACGTCGACCGCCTCGTGCAAGAGACGCGCGCCCGATTGGGACCAATCGACCTGCTGGCACATTGCGGCGCCATCAGCAACATTGCCAGCCACCAGGATCTCACGTATGAATGCTGGCGGGAAACGATCGACGTCAATCTCAATGGGGCTTTCCTTGCTGTGTTCGCGGTCAAAGATGAAATGCTCTCGCGGGGCTTTGGGCGCATCGTCACGGTATCGTCGATCGCCGCCCTGCGGCCGCGCAAGATGCAGATCCATTACGCCTCGTCAAAAGCGGGCGTGATCGCCCTGACGCGCTGTTGCGCCGAGGCGTTTGCTCCGCGCGTGCGCATCAACTGCGTCGCCCCGGGGTTAACCGAGACGGAGATGGCGCACGTCTTGCCCGAGGCCACGATACGGCAGGTGGTGCAAGAAACGCCGCTGGGCCGCATCGGCCAGCCGGAAGAGATCGCCAACGTGATCCGCTTTCTGTTGAGCGAAGAATCGAGCTTCATGACCGGGCAGACCGTAGTTGCCTCCGGCGGCAGGGTCATGCTCGGATGAGGCTTGAGGGCGATCCAACCGCTCAGGACCGATCCGCTCCGGGTACTGTCTTAAAGTTGCAGTGCCAATGCAGCGACCAGTGTAGGGTGGGACAAGCGAGCGTAGCGAGCGCCGGCCCACCAAACAAGTTTCGAGTGTGGTTTGAAACACGCGCGAGATCGTCATCCACGCCAGCCATACAAAGAGTGAAATTGATGGGCCGGTAACCGTGCCCGAGGGCGGAAGCTAATGCAAAATGCAAAACGAAAAATGCAAAACGAAAAGTGGCGCAAGCGGATGCGCCATCGTGCGGCCGCCGCCATTTTGCATTTTGCATTTTGCATTTTGACTTGTTCCGCCGCGGTCTGAGCAATTCCGCGATATGAAATCGTCGCGGATCGCAAAGAAATCAGAGCTAAGTAGTACGGAGCGCGTTCCCTACAGACACCGAAAGCAGTCATTTTCCAGCCAGAATCCTCATGAATTCTGCTACGCACATTGCGGCGTGCTCGCGAACGCTGCCGGCTATCCGCGCTTGGGCAACTGCCGGGCGGCGAGCTGGTCGATAAGCCAGGTGACGGGGCTGGTGCAATTGCGAAAGATTTGCGCCGGCCACTGGTCGGGATGAAAGGGACCGTGCAGCACGTCGCGCAAGGCGGTGGCTTTGTCGCCGCCGGCGACCAGAAACAGAATGTTTGCCGACGGGCAAAGTGCCGGCACGGTCAGGGTGATGCGGTGCTTGTGCAGCTTTTGCACCCAGTTGGCTACGACCCAGCGATCGCGCTCGTGCAGCGCCGCTGTTTGCGGAAAGAGCGAAGCCGTGTGACCGTCGGGCCCTAAACCCATCAAGGCCAGATCGAAGTGCGGCGAGCCACCCTCGCCGACTTTGAAGAACCGCCGCAGCTCCTCTTCGTAGGCCCGTGCCGCCGCCTCGGCATCGGATAGCTCCGCCTGAATGCGATGGATGTTCGTTTGCGGAACCGGCGCCTTGGAGAGCATGGCCTCAAAAGCCATGCGATAGTTGCTGTCAGCGTGGTCGGGCGGCACGTGACGCTCGTCGCCCCAGAAAAAGTGGAGCTTGTCCCAGGCGAGCTGGCCGCGGAATTCGGCGTCGGGGTCGGCCAACAGGGCATAAAAATCTCGCGGCGTCGAGCCGCCCGATAATGCCACGCTGAAGTGCCCCCGTGCCTTGATCGCGGCGCGCGACAATTCCAGAAACTTTTTGGCCGCCGACTGGCTGAGCGCCTCGCGGTCGGCAACGACTTCAATCTGCGGCGAATAAGCAGTCATAACGGCGGCCTGGCTGGGGCGACGATGGAAGTGATTCTCGCCTTTACGTGCGCCCAGTGCAACCTTATTTGACGGGGGCAACCTTATTTGACGGGGGCAACCTATTTCACGGGCGGTTTGTAATCCCGCCAGAGCCAGCGGAGCGAGTCGGGCAGAATGGCGCCCCCGTGCTTGCCCGAGTGCCCGCCTTCGCCATAGATGAACTGATAATCGTAGCCGGCAAACTTGAGCGCGGCCGCCATTTCCTGGTTGGCCAAAGGCCAGTTGCCAAATTTGTTGTCGAGATCGCCCGAACCGTCCTGCAAGAAGACGCGAATCGGCTTCTTCTCGGCCTGTCGGATCAGCGCCGGATAGACGTGGCCGCCGCGAATGTTGGTAAAGCTACCTACGTGGCTGAGCACTTTGCTGAAAGCATCAGGCCGCTCCCAGGCCACGGTGAAGGCACAGATGCCTCCCGAGCTGATGCCGCAGATGGCCCGCGCCGAGGCGTCGTCGGCCAGCTTGTACTCTTTGGCGACCTCCGGAATCATCTCTTCCAGCAGGAATCTGGCGTATTGGTCGCTGAGCGTGTCGTACTCGAAGCTGCGGTTGCTCTGCGGCTTGCCGTTGGGTTCTTTCGGCGGAATCTGCCCCGGGTTGATGAACAGGCCGATGGTTACCGGCATTTCCTGGCGTGCGATCAGGTTGTCGAATACGATCGGCACGCGGAAGTCGCCCGTTTCGTTCACGTAGCCGCCGCCGTCCTGAAAGACCATCAGCGCCGCAGGCTCAGTCGATGAATATTGCGCCGGGACGTAGGTCCAATAGTTGCGCTCCGTGTCCGCAAAGACGTTACTCTTCCAGAAGTGTTGCGTGACCTTGCCCTGCGGCACGCCCGGCTGCCGCTGCGAATCGGGGCCTGGCGCATAGTTGTCGGCGGCAAAGGCCGGCGCTAACAAACTCAGCGTCATGACGGCGGCCATGACTAGCCCTGAAGCGGGCGACTTGCAAACAAGAAGAGCGTGCCTTAACCGCGGTATGCGGTAAAATCTCATAGTTGGTCCTCGCGTCGATACAGGGTGAACTGGCCCAGACGCAAGGCTAATCGGCCCGACCGGCGCTGACAAGTTCCCCGGCCGGCAGTTCTACCGATTGACTGGCACAGCAGCCGCCGGAAACGTGAACGAGCCGTGCGACCGCGTTGAACTCGTCGGCGAACTCGCGCCAGAAGTCGCCGTCGCGAAAGCGCAGCGGCTCGACGTGCTCGCCCGCCGCCAGTGCTCGCATGGCTTTCCGCAGGCGAAACAGCGGGCCGACAAGACGGTTGCTGACGCGGAGAAAGTCATACACGACCACGGGCAAGAACAAGATGGCACCGATCACCGTCGGCCCAATCCGCAGCCAGAGGCCGTCGGCCTCCGGAGCGAACAAGCGCACCGGCTCGACCAGCATATTGGTGAAAAGCAGCAAGAGCATCACCGTACACATACACATCAACCAGTAGCCGATGGCACGTAGCAAAAATGCCCACTGCACCTGCCGATCGACCAACAGCTTTTTACGATGAAACGGCTTCATCCCGCTCTCCTGCGCTTGCTGACAAGATGCCACCATAAGCCTAGCTCATGGTTTGGGCCGCCGCAAAAATTACGCGGGAACTGCCCTCTTGCGAGAGAAGGTGAGCGGGCGCGGTCCCAAGCCCTCGTGTGCCTCGAGCAAAACGGCTTGTTCACCCTGCGCATCCGTGCGCGCCGAGGCGCGGCGCGGTACACTGAAGACGGACGAAATGAGGCATTCTCCGAGTCGGTGCTTGTGACGATAGAACAAAGGCGCGCGCGGTTGGCTTCGACGGTGGTTGTGATATCGCTGCTGGCGGGCTGCCACGCGGATGACAAGGTTCCTGGCCGTGCAAATGCCAAACCCGACTCGCAAGGATCGTCGGCGAGGCCTTCCTCTCCCAAGGCGCGCAGCAAGCAGCCCGTGGTCCAACCTGAAACCGCAGTACCGGTGATGCCGGCGGAGCGCGATTTCCAGGCACCGGACGTTGCCGTTGCAGAACATGTCGAAGCGTCGCCACCGATTGACGAAGATCGCATCGCGGCACGCCGCATTCGAAAGGTCGAGGGCCAACGACTGACGCTGTTCACCGACGTGCCGGTCGAACCGGCCGTTGAGGAGTTGCCCGAGGTATTCGCTTTGGCCGTGCCGGAGTGGTGTCGCTACTTTGGCATCGAAGAAAAGGCCCTTGCCGATTGGGTGGTGCGTGGCTGCTTGATGAAAGACCGCGAGCGATTCGAGGCGGCAGGCTTGCTTCCCAAGGAGCTTGAGTTCGTCAACGGCTTTACGCGGGACAATGAGATCTGGTGGCGCGAGCAGGAAACCGGCTTTTATCGGCGTCACTTGATGCTGCACGAGGGCACTCACTCGTTGATGTTCGCTCATTTCCGCGGTTGCGGACCGGCGTGGTACATGGAAGCTGTGGCGGAATTGCTGGGCACGCATCGCCTGAATGACGGCCGGCTGACGCTCGGCTACTTTCCCGCCCGTCCCGACGACGTGCCTTTCTGGGGCCGCATCAAGATAGTGCAAGACGCGGTGCGTGCAGGTCAAGCGCGGTCGCTTGTCGAGATTCTGAACTTTCCACCCGATGCTCACCTGCGGAACGACACCTACGGTTGGTGTTGGGCGATCGCCGCCTTTCTCGACGGCCACCCGCGCTATCGCGAGCGGTTTCGGAAATTGCCAGGCGAGGTGCGCGAGAACGATTTCAACGACCGGTTCCTCGCACGGTTCGCCGACGATTGGGCATTGCTCAATATCGAATGGCAAGTGTTTATCCACGAGCTCGATTACGGCTATGATTTCCAGCGCAATGCGATCGACGTTGCGACTGCGGAGCCGCTAGACGATACCGCCGGCACCGTCCGCGTGGCGGCCGACGGTGGTTGGCAAGCGTCGGGCTTCCGCTTGGAGCCGGATGTGCGTTATCAATTGGCGGCGTCGGGACGATATCAGTTGGCCGATGAGCCTAAGATCTGGTGGTCGGAGCCGGACGGTGTGACCATCCGCTATTATCGCGGCCATCCACTCGGTATGCTGCTGGCGATGGTTTTTCCGGACGAGCAAGGTGAAACGACTTGGCCTCAGCCCGTGGCCGTGGGCGCCCATGGCCAAATCACGTCCGACGTGAGAGGCACGCTGTATTTCCGCATCAACGATTCGCCCGGCGAGCTGGCCGACAATGCAGGCTCGCTGGACGTGACCGTGGAGCGCAGCCATGGCGGTAAATAAAAAACGATGAAGCACGAATGACGAAGGCCGAAAAGCTACCTCATTCGTCATTCGGATTTCGTCATTCTTTCGTCATTAGGCATTCGTCATTCTTAGAGCGGGGGTGCCGGCGCTCGCTCCGCTCGTTTATGCTATGCGGCTTTAACCACTCTTTCACGCAAACTGATGCCCGACGAATCGCGGCCGGAAGTCGGCCTGTTCATTCCCTGCTATATCGACCAGTTGTATCCGCAGGTAGGGCTGGCCACGGTTGAGCTGCTCCATCGGCTGAACGTGACGATCGACTTTCCTCCCGCCCAGACCTGCTGCGGCCAGCCGATGGCCAACACCGGCTGCACCGAAGCGGCCCGGCCGCTGGCGCGGCAGTTCTTGCAAGTTTTTGGCGGATATCGCTACGTGGTTTGCCCGTCGGGAAGCTGTGTGGCCATGGTGCGGCATCATTACGATGAGTATCTCGCGGGCGAGCCGGGCTTCGACGATTTGAAGCGGAACACCTACGAGCTGTGCGAGTTTTTGCACGACGTGCTCGGACTACGCCGGCTCGAGGGCCGCTTTCCGCATCGCGTCGGCCTGCACCAGAGCTGTCACGGGCT
>DASSFG010000308.1:0-3974 GCA_035694685.1 Pirellulales bacterium | reverse complement strand
TGGTGTGGACCGTGTGTGGCGGAGGTCCCCAACGTGAAGTCGTTGTATGCGAAGTACCACGACCGCGGCTTCGACGTGGTAGGCATCAGCCTCGACCGCGACCGAGCGGCGCTCGACAAGTTCCTTGTTGAAAAGGAAATTCCCTGGACGACGCTGCACGAAGCGGGCGGCACGCACCCGGCGGCCACGCATTACGGCGTGAACGCGATTCCCACGATGCTCTTGGTAGGCCGTGACGGCAAGGTCGTCTCGATCCGTGCCCGAGGCGAAGAACTGACGCGTCTGCTCGCCGACCTCATCGGCCCCGCCGAGGCAGCGGAGAAGCCGGAGTAGTGTCCTAACTGTGTGTTGGTGGTGTAGGGTGAGACATGCGAGCTTGCGGAGCGCCGACCCACCATTGACGAATGGAAAAAATCAAAAGTCAAATCCGATGAGCGGATGCATGCGCGCGTAAGCCATTTGGTAAAGAAAGTCGCTCCGCGACGAACGGAAAGCGGCGATGAATCGCCGCACTCCAAAGACTTACTCGGGCAGCGGTTTGCCCTTGGTTTCGGGCGCAAACCAGATGAGCACGAGCCCTACCAGATAGATCAGGCTCATCGAGGTGCAGGCCAACGGGTAGCCGCCGTGGAGGGTGAAACCCTTGATGTGTACGTCGGCCGCCAAATGCTTTACGAGGTTGCCCATTTGCAAGGCGCCGATGGCCGCCAAGATGCGGCCAAAATTGAAGCCAAAGCCCTGGCAGGTGGCACGTACGCCGGTGCGGAACAACTCGGGCAAATACAGCGGTAGCCAGCCATAAAACGATGCACTGCACAGGCCGACGACAAACGTGGCAACCTTAAACTGCACCCCGAATTCCGGATTGAACTGATAGAGCCAGACCAGCGATGCCATCGAAGACAGGCATAGCAGCACGTAAGTGATACGACGACCGATCCAGCCGCCGACCAAAGCCGCGCCGATCGTGCCGACGATGGCCCCGATGGCGGACCACATCTGTGTCTGCTCCTTGGCGCCGGGAGCTTGATGGCTCAACACGTCGGCCCAGGTTGGAGCGACCTGTGCCGCCGCCCAGGTGCCCAACAGCGCGGTGCCTGCCAGACCCGCGGCGAGAAGCATGCGGCCGATCGTTTGCTTCGCTTCCTGTGCCGCTCGGCCGCTGGCGGCTGCCTCGCGTTGCAAGTAGCGAACGACCGGATAACTGTAGCCCAAGATGGCGACGACAACGCCCGCCAACGTGCCCGAAACGCGCCAAACCGCCGGATATTCCGACGCCCAAAGCCCGACCATCAGACCAGGCCCCAACGACCCGAGGAGCACGCCGAGAAGATCTTTGGTTGCCCAGTGGGCCGTGCCGCCTCGGTCCTGTTCGTGTTGCCAACGCTCCGATTCGGGCACGAAGAGGCGAATCAGCAGCGTTAACAGTGCCGGGGCCGTGCCGGCCAGCATCATCATTCGCCAACCGCCGCGCGAGGTGAGCGCATGCACTACCTCGGGCGAAAAGCCGGCTTTCGTGAGCCATTCGCCGAGTGCGTCAATATTGTGGACCGCGCCTTGGCCGAGGATGCTGTCGAGGAAGTAGCCAACGTTGGAAGCGGCCCCGATCAAGCCGGCCATCAATGCCCGCGAACGGTTGGGCCAGACCTCCATCACCAGCGCCACACCCAAGGCCCATTCGCCGCCCATGCCGAGTGAGGCGATGAACCTCAATACGCCGACTTGCCATGCGGCCTGCGCGACGCCGCACAGGCCCGTAAAAATGGCATAGGTAAAAACGCTCAGCGTCATGGCGCGGACCCGTCCAATCCGGTCGCCCAGCCAGCCGAAGAGCACGCCGCCCGTCGCCGCGCCGATGAGATAGGCCGCCGTCACCACACCGATCCAACGGGCAATGGAATGATCTTGCTCCGGAGTCGGCTCTTTGTCATAGCCGAACAAGTCGCCAACGGCCGATCTCGCGACCATCGGAAACAGCCCTTGCTCGGCGCCATCGAACATCCAGCCCAAAAGCGCCGCCGCCAGCACCAGCCAGTGGCCGCGTGTGAGTCCTCCAGATTTTTCGGCGCTGTTCGTCATCGAAATCGCAGGGGAGGGTCAGTCGGGAAGCTCTTCGTGTTGTGGCTCCGGTAGCCAGAAAGTAATGATGCTTCCCAAGCCGTAGACGAGCGCGGCTACGGCCGCGGCGGCATAGGCGATGCTCGCTGACTTGCTGATGCCGGCGAGCGAGGCGGCGAGAATGGGGGCCAGGTTTGTTGCCAAGGGATTGGCAGCGGTACCGATCATGCGCCCGCCGACGTTGGCCGCGAACCCCTCGCCGGTGCCGCGCAAATACGTTGGATAAGCACGCGGCAGATAGTTGCCCCAAAAACTAAATTGGGCGACCGTAAAGAAACCGGCTGCGAACATGCCGTACTTCAGGATGTCGAGATTAGCGGAAGAGAGGTTGCCTGCCGCCGGCAGTGCGTAAACCAAAGGTATGATGATCAGACCGGGCAACTGAAAGAACCGCAAGAGCGCGCGGCGACTGACGATGCGCATCGCCAGCCAGGCGAGAGCAAATCGTCCGACCAGTCCGCCCACTTCCTGCCAGAGCTGCACGTCGCCCACGATCTGCTGCTGAGCGCGCTGCGGCCCCCCCATGCGCTTTTTTAGCGCCTGGTATTCTTCGCTGTCGGGATCCGTCTTGTCGAGTTGGGAGCGTAGCTTCATTAACTCGGAGATCGCTTGCAGCTTTTCGAGCTGCTTTTCTTTCTCGTCCGTGGGCAAGCTGCCCGAGCGCGCCGCGGCGAGATCTTGCTCTGCATCTCGCAAGGCCGGGCCGGACAACAAACCGGGCACGATTTGCGGGGTGAGCTGTATGGCGCCGAAGGCGGCTCCGTAACCGCACGCGAACAATGCGGCGGTGACGATCGTGGTGCGCAAGAATGCGGGTTGGAACAATTCGGTGATACTCGGCCGCTTCAGCCGGCCCGCCGCCCGCTTTTCACGCCAGGCCGGCGACTCGGGCAAGAAAGGGCGGATCAAGATCAGTGGGATTGCCGGAATCAGGCCCGATACAAGCGTGTAGCGCCAGAAAGCAGTCGGACCTTCGAACGGCATCCAGGAGGGGAACGTGCTCGAGTAGGCGACAAAAAATTTAAACGCGCCGGTGATCATCAACCCGCCGATCGATGAAAAGGCTTGCGTGTAGCCAAGCACCGCTTCGCGTTGCCGTGGATCGGGAAACAATTCCGAGAGCCAGGCGACCGCGGCCACGAATTCAACGCAAACTCCGATGAACGTCGTGCAGCGCAGCACCAGGAGCATCCAGGCCGACGTGCTGAAGCCGGCCGCCGCGGCGGAAAAGGCATACAGCAGGATACTCCAGACGAGCACGCGCCGGCGACCTAGCAAATCCGTCAGATAACCGCCCAACAGGCCGAAGGTGCCGCCGCAGATCGCGCTACCCCACATAATGTAGCCGGTCCACTGCAGGATCAGGTTGTTCCCAGCGGTGGTATCAGGATCGACCTTCAGCAGATATGCCAGCGACGGCCGCGCGATCAAGGGCATCATCAGCAGTTCGTAGATGTCGAAGGCGAATCCGAGGGCGGCAATCGCGCAAATCAGCCACTGGACGGCAGTCAGCTTCGGCGGCTCGAAGTCGGGGTCGGTCATCGCGGGAGCGGCGGGAGGGTCTGTGGGGCAGGTGGCAGCCGGCGAGGCCAACCGTTGTTTCAACGAGCATAACAAGCGACCGCTCCGCTTGCCAGCGGTTCTGTGAGTGGGACGAACGCCGGCCCACCACGCATCGCCGAAAATGGTGGGCCGGCGCTCGCAAGCTCGCTGGTCCCACCCCTGGACTGCGTAAATTGCGGTTTTGCGAGGCGACTCACTTGATGCCGGTTTTGTTCCGCCACGACGGGGCTTGTCCCCCGTCGAGTGCTGACTGACAGGCTAGATGTCCGGCACCACACGCGCCCCCGTTTCCG
>DASSFG010000307.1:0-7908 GCA_035694685.1 Pirellulales bacterium | reverse complement strand
GCACACCGCCCAACACCAAAACATGCTAACCCTTCCACAACAATCGCACCTTGTACGGCCTACAAAGATCGGAGAGGAAATCGATCTCCTTGACCGCTATCCGCGCAGCAAGCGGCCGA
The DNA here is from genome assembly GCA_035694685.1 of Pirellulales bacterium. Lineage (GTDB taxonomy): Bacteria > Planctomycetota > Planctomycetia > Pirellulales > JAICIG01 > DASSFG01. Next base: position 7,789 of record DASSFG010000307.1, on the reverse strand, counting down.
TCGACGAGCGCGCCCGTCTGGTTACCGACGAGCACCGCCGCGTGGCCCGCCAGTTTGGCAAGGATTTCTTCGACGGCGAGCGGCTGTTCGGCTACGGTGGATACCATTATCATCCGCGCTTTTGGCAAGAGACCGTCCGGCGGATTCGCGACCATTACACTCTCTCCGACGAGGCGACAATTCTGGACGTCGGTTGCGGCAAGGGTTTCATGCTGCACGATTTCCACGAGCTGATGCCGAAGGCCACCCTGGCCGGCATCGACATTTCGCAATATGCCTATGAGCAGGCGATGCCCAGCATCAAGCAAGTGTTGCAGGTCGGTTGCGCCACGCAGTTGCCGTACCCTGACCGCTCCTTCGACCTCGTGATTTCGATCAATACCATTCACAATCTTCCGCTTGAAGGCTGCAAGCAGGCACTCAGGGAGATCGAACGAGTCAGCCGCGGGCACAGCTTTGTAACCGTCGACGCCTGGCGGAGCGACGCGGAACGCCAGCGGCTGCTGAAGTGGATTCTTACGGCGCTCACTTACATGCACGTCGACGACTGGAAGCGGCTGTTTGCCGAGGTCGGCTACACGGGCGACTACTATTGGTTCATTCCGGAGTGAAAAAGGGAACGGGTACGGTTGTGCGAAGCACCCTTCGGGCCGTTCCGGAAAAACGTACCCTCTCCTTTTTCTCGGAGCAAATCATGCAAACAGAAGCTGCGGTTCTCGTCGAAATCAATCGACCCTTGCGGCAGGCCACGTTGACGCTGCCCGAGTTGAAGCCGGGACAGGTGCTGGTGGAAGTGGCGTATAGCGGCGTCTGCCACAGTCAACTGCACGAAGTGCGCGGCCGCCGCGGCCCCGATCGGTTTTTGCCGCATACGCTGGGTCATGAAGGCTCGGGGACCGTCCTCTCCGTGGGCGATGGGGTCAGTAAGGTGAAAGCCGGCGACCGCGTGGTGCTCACGTGGATCAAAGGCGACGGAGCCGACGTTGCGGCAACCGTTTATCACGACGGCACAGAGACCGTCAATTCCGGGGCGCTCAGCACCTTTATGCGGCACACGGTGACCTGCGAGAACCGCGTCGTGCCGCTTTCCTCTGCCATGCCATTGCGTGAAGCGGCCTTGCTGGGCTGTGCCGTGCCGACCGGGGCGGGCATAGTACTAAACGCGGCCAAGATGAAGCGCGCTAGCAGCGTGGCGGTGTTTGGCGTGGGCGGCATCGGCCTAAGCGCGTTGTTGGCCGCCAAAACGCTCGACGCGGCTCCTCTGATTGCCGTCGACGTGGTGGACGCCAAGCTTGCCGAGGCGCTGCGGCTGGGGGCGACACACGCCGTCAATTCGCGTGAGCGCGAGCCGCTTGCGGCCATCCAGGAGCTCACCGACGGCAGGGGCGTCGACTATTCAATCGAATGCGCGGGTCGGCGCGAGACCATGGAGACAGCCTTCCGCTCGGTGCGCAACCAAGGTGGCCTGTGCGTGCTGGCCGGAAACCTGCCGCACGGCGAGCGCATCGCCATCGACCCTTTCGACCTGATCCGTGGCAAGCGGATCGTTGGCACGTGGGGTGGCGAAACCCGGCCGGACCAAGATTTGCCGCGGTACGCCCAATGGTTCCTGGAAGGACGCTTGCCACTGGCCAATCTGATTACACACGAGTATCCGCTCGATGAGATCAACACCGCGCTGTCCGACATGGAACAAGGACGAGTCAGTCGGGCGTTGATCAAAATGGTGGAAGGGGGATGACGGATTTCGACCGCGGCAAAAAGGCTAGTGGAGGTCGAAAAAGTAGGTATCGTAGCGCGCGAGGGCGCTGCCGGCGTCTTCCCAACGATAGGCGTACCGCCCGAGGTGCTGGAAGCCGGATCGTTGTGTCGGCCCGGAAGCGATAGCCACACTGCCGCGCACGTTCACAAGAAGCACCAGGCTGAGGCGGTTTGTTCAGATGCCAGCTCCGGCCGTACACTCCAAGTCGACGTCCAAGGGACGCAGGGCGTTTTCCTCGGCGAACGCATTGATATCGTAGAGCAGGGCCTGAACGTCGCTCGGTTGAACGGCGCCGCCGGCGACCGCCTCGACGTGTACGACGACCGGCCGGCTGAAGGTAATCATGTATCCGCCCCGCATTGGGTCATGTTTAGCGGGCTGCACCTCGCCCGACTCGCCGACCGTTCTCGCTTTGAGCACGTATTCGCCCGGCGCGTCGACGTGCCAGATGGCCTCCCACGAGGTCCAAGAGTAGGCCGCGCGCGGACCAATTAGTTTTGCCGTTTGCCAATCTTGCCCGTCGCCGGTGCTGATCTCCACGCGCGCCACGGCGTCTTCGCCGGCCCAGGCCAATCCGACGACTCGGTTCGCGCCGAGACGAAGCACATCTCCCTGCCGCGGCCGCAAAATTTCCGATTTGGGCGCCATCGGTCCAACAACGACCGTTTCCAGCGTGTCACCACTGCGCCGTTTGACGGTGTACTTCTTGGTCTGAAAGTAACCGGCGAAGAAATGGTCGAGCACTTCGATACGATCGAGCCATTTGACTGAGGCAACGCCGTACCAACCGGGCACGAACAACCTGAGCGGAAAACCGTGATCCGGCTCAAGCGGCTCACCATTCATACGCAACGCCAACAGGGTGTCGGGATGAAGCGCCTTTTCCAACGGAAGACCGCGCTCGAAGTGCATCGGCTCGGGGTGATCGGGCTCGGTGCCGACGTCGGCGCCTTGGCACAGCACTTCTCTTGCGCGCGGTTCGAGTCCCGATTCCTCCAGCACGTCGCGCAACGGCACGCCGGTCCATTCAGCGTGGCCCACGGCGCCGGCCGCCCATTGCACACCGGCCTCGCGCGGTTGAAGAAAGGAACGGCCGTTGCCGGCACATTCTACCGTGGCAAATACGGTCCGTTGAGGCAACTCGTTCAGCTCGTCCCACGTCCATTGGCGCGGCCGACGGACGCAGCCCCCGACGGCAAGCCTCCAGGTATCGAGATGAATTTGCGGAGGCGCGAAATGATTGCGGACAAAAAACAACCGATTGGGAGTGACCCAGCTTGCTTGCGCCTCGAGCGGCGTTTCGCTGTTTTCGGGCTCAAGCGTGACAACGATTCGTTGGTTGGTCATGGTTATTCGACCTCGTAGAATCTCCCGTCGGCAAATAAGAAGTTTACTCCACGACATGCTGCCCTGTAAGATCAAAGAAGAGGCCCTCGATCTTCGGTGCCGGCGGACGAATATATGCGGTTTCACTGTATCTTGAAACGTCGCGAGGATGGCCGGTGGTTGATCCGACACTCCGGCGAGGTGGGCGTCGTGGAAACGAGCGCCGACACGCGCGAGGCGGCCTTGGAAAAAATGCGGGGCGAGTTGCGCTACCGACTCGAACTTTGCCCGTGTAGCGGAGAGTCGTATCAGCACATTGCGATCGAGCTCGACGAGGCGCCATCCCGATAAACTCGGTGCGTTTGGGCGGAGCGTAAGCTGGAGGCTGTGAATCGGTTTATGCGTGGCTTTCCGCCAGTTTGATAGAATCATCTGCGAGCTTCAGGGCCTGGAACGCGGCATCGGGAGGTCAGTGAGTGGCATTCTTCGAAGAACTTGGCGTCCAGCCGATCATCAACGCTTCGGGCAGCGTCACGCGGCTGGGCGGAGCGCCGATGCCTCGGGCGGTGATCGAGGCGTACTGTGCGGCAGCCGACGGATCGGCGTCGCTTGAGCAGGTGCAAGCCGCCGCTTGCCGTAAGATCGCCGCGGCAACGGGCGCGGAAGCGGGCCTGGTGACGGCTGGAGCGGCGGCGGCGCTGACGCTCGGCACCGCGGCCATTCTCGCGGGTTACGATCTGCGGCGCATGGAGCTGCTGCCTCATGCTGATGGCTCGTTTCCCAACGAGTTCGTCGTGGCCCGCGAGCAGCGGAATGGTTACGACCATGCGGTGCGCGCCGCCGGCGCTACGCTCGTCGAAGTCGGCTTTCACGAAATCGTCGCTAACGCGGGCGTGCGCCGCGCCGAAGTCTGGGAATACGAAGCCACGTTCGGCCCTCGCACGGCGGGCCTGTTCTATGTCTATGCTCCCGACGCGCGTCCCGAGCTGAAAGCGCTGGTCGCGGCAGCCCACGCGCGCGGAGTGCCCGTGCTCGTCGATGCGGCGGGCGAGCTGCCTCCCAGATCGAACCTTAAAGGCATCATCGCCAGCGGCGCCGACCTGGTCGCGTTTAGTGGCGGCAAAGCCATCCGGGGCCCGCAGTCCACCGGCATTCTCTGCGGCCGGCGGAATCTCATAGGGTCCGCAGCCCTGCAAATGCTCGACATGGACGATCACTTTGATCTATGGGAACCGCCGCCGGAATTGATCGACAAGTCGAAATTACCGGGCATGCCCCGGCACGGGATCGGCCGCGGCTTCAAAGTCGCCAAAGAACAGATCGCCGCTTTGCTCAAGGCGCTGGAACTCTTTACGGCCGGGGATTATGAATGCGAGCGCTCCACCCAGTGCCGGCATTTGACACAGATCGCGGCAGCGCTCGAAGGATGCGCCTCACAGGCATTGCTCGTCGACCGCGGTGAAGATGGGCCGCCGCCTGTTTTAGAAATTGCCGTCAATGAAGCCGGGTTGGGGCGTTCCGCACTGGACGTCTGCCGGCGGCTGCGCCGCGGTTCGCCGCCGTGCTACGTGGGTCATGCAAAGCTGAGCGGGGGCAAGCTCGTCATCAATCCCTTGCACTTGGACGACGCACGCACCGCAGTGCTGGCTGCCCGACTTCGCGAAGAGTTGACCTGCTCAGCGGTTTTGTAAGCGATGAGCGTTCGGTGTGTTTGATGTGCTTTTGCGGTCCTTGGGCAAAGCGAGTGGTATCAGGTGCCAGATTCCGACCGACCCAAAGATTTTGCCCGACCGGCCTCTGCCGCGTTCGGCGTATCGAGTAGCCAAGGACAGCCGCCGACCAGAATCCGGTTTCTCGTGCTGGCACTGTCCTGTGTGGTGTCATTCGTCCTTTACCTGCAGCGCTATGCCTGGGGCTTTATCAAGAAGGACGTACAAGATGAGTTCGGTTGGAACTCGGTAACGCTGGGATGGTTGGACGGCCTATTCGGCATCAGTTACGGCGTAGGTCAAATACCCGCCGGCATTTTGTGCGATTGGTTCGGCGTGCACCTTCTGCTCGGTTCGATCATTCTGCTTTGGTCGTTAGCCCTGGCGGGCTTCACTTGGGCCACAACCCTATCGGGAATGGCCGCGGCACGAATCGTGTTTGGCATCGCCCAGGCAGGTTGTTATCCTGCGCTCGGCAAGGCTTCGAAGAATTGGTTTCCATTGGCCACGCGGACGTTTGCGCAAGGGTTGATCGCTACTTTTTTCGGGAGAGGCGGTGGCGCCGCGTCGTTCTTTCTTTTCGGCACCGTGTTGTTGGGCTGGCTCGAACTGCCGTGGCGGTGGGCGGTGGGCATCTTTACCGTGCTGGGCATGGTCGTCGGCATGGTCTTCCTCCTCTTATTTCGCAATACGCCGAGGGAGCACCCGTGGGCGAATGAAGAAGAGCAGGCAATGATCACCGACGGAGATCCGTCCGCGGCGCACGCTGCCCGTTCGCGGCTCGCTTGGAGCAGATTAGTCCGCAGCCGGACGGTGCAATTCCTGCTCTTGCGATCGTTTGCCAGCAACCTGGCCGATGTGTTGTTTGTGAATTGGGTGCCGCTTTACCTTCGCACCGAAAAAGAGCTGGGTTCGCTGGCGGCCGGATGGATGGCGGCCGTGCCGCTCATCGGCGGCGCATGTGGAGGACTCGCGAGCGGTTTGATGCAGAGCTATTTCATCCGCCGCACGGGCTCGCGCCGCTGGGTGAGACGTTTGGTCGGCATGACCGGCAAGTTGATGGCGGCCCTGCTGGTGTTGACCTGCCTTCGTGCCCAAGAAGCGCTGACGGTCTCCTGCCTCTTTTTTGCCGTAAAATTCTTCGCCGATTGGGAGCAACCGGCCGAATGGGGCACCGTCAGCGACATCGCGGGCAGCACGGGCGCCACCGTCTTTGCTTGCGTCAACACGATGGGTTCGATCGGCAACTTTGCGGCGGGCCCTTTGGTGGGCGCGACACTCCTGGTTTTTAGCGGCGGATCACGCGTTAACACCGCCGGCTGGAATGCGGTGTTCGTCCTACTTGCTGTCGAGTATCTGGTTGCGGCGAGCTGCTGGTTTTTCATCGATAGCGAGCGGCCTCTTTGAGCCGCATGCCGGCCGCCGGCCGAACAAACCGCTTCGCGGAAGCGGCTATTCATCGTTAGGACCGAGATCGTGGCCACAGTGCATGACGCACGGCACGCCGGCAGCTTCGCAGAGGTGTCCGATTTTCACGCAAGGCCAGATACCTCCAGCCTGCGGCGTATCGGTCTCAAGCCGCACAATGGCACTTCGCGTTGTGGAACTACTGCGCAAATGCGAGCGATAGGGAGCGACGATCGGCGTTTGTGGGATCTCGACGACCGTGACGTCAACAGCGGTAATTCTCATGTTCCCCGGATTTTAGCCCGCATGATCGCCCGTTGGCGATAGTTCCCTTTCCGCAGGTGCAACATGCACTTTTGACCGACGGCGCTTATGCCCACAGCGACAAGGCTTCTGGCGGGCAAGGTTGTGCCGTAGTTACAATGCCACGGATGAGTAAGTTAGTGCCACAGGTCGTTTATGCCTAGCACACGTTATCGTGAGATTGTCGTCGCTGGCTCGCCGCGCGAGATGGGGCAACAACTCGGCGAGGCGGCGCGTGACGAGATTCGCGGCTTTGCAGAAGTTGCCCTGGAGCGAGTCAACAAGACCGTGCGCATCTCGCGCGAGCGCGCGATGTCGATCGCCGCCCGCAGCACGGAGTTTGCACGCAGCTACAGCCAGCAGATGCTGGAAGAGTTGCACGGCATGGCCGAAGGTTCGCGCGTGCCATTCGATGAACTAATGCTGCTGCAGGTCCGCAACCAGCTTCGCCCCGATGCCGATGCGGGCTGCACTTCGATTTCGCTCGCCCCGACGGCGATGGCGACAACGGGACCGATTGTCGCCCAGAACTGGGATAATGATCCTGCCCTGGATCCATTTACGATCATGCTTACACGGAAGCCTTCCGGCAAACCGGCGCTTGTGAACCTCACGCAGGCGGGCTTGATCGCCTACATCGGCTTCAACGATGCCGGCATCGGACTTTGCCTCAACACGCTGCCGGCACCCAGCCGCAATGTCGGCGTGCCGCACTACTTCACCGTGCGCGGCATTTACGAATCTCGTTCGCTGGCCGGCGCGATTGATGCCGTGCGCCGCGCGGAACGCGCGGTTCCCGCCAACATCATGCTCGCCACACCCCAAGGGCCCGCCGATCTGGAGGTCACGCTGGACGAGGTGCGCGTGCTCTATGGCGAACAAGGGCAGGTCACGCACGCCAACCACTGCAAGCATCCGGAATTGCTCGCGATCAACGATGCGTTTCCCGAACTGATCGAGTCTTATCCCCGGCAGCGGCGAATTGACAAGCTGTTGAGCGCGGCTGGCGTGCCGTTCAGTTTGGAAGCGGTGAAAACAGCGCTCAAGGACCACGAAGGCCACCCACGTTCCATCTGCCGTCATCCCAACGACGACCCTCAGACCGGCGATTGGCAGACCGACTTTTCGGTAATTATCGAACCGGACCAGCAGCGCATGCACGTCAGCCGCGGAACACCGTGTGATCATCCGTACGAAACTTACGAGCTTTTGTAATGCGACATCCGGCTAGTGCCCCGTCCAGACTAAATTTTCGGGTAGAGCCGCTTCAATTTAACCCTTG
>DASSFG010000306.1:0-7304 GCA_035694685.1 Pirellulales bacterium | reverse complement strand
GGACTGGCTCCTCAGCAGCACTCGCGCGGCGGGCGGATGCGGTTGCGGCCTTGATAGCAGAACCGCCGAATGCCGACGCTCGCCAACCCCGACAACGACAGAAAGCCGTAATAGGCGACGAATGCAATCTTGATCACCAGCGCGGTATCGGAGTCGATTTCCGTGATTCCGTCAAAGCCATTACTAAAAGCGGTCACGAGTAAATACGGCATCCCGAACATGGCCCAACCGCCGGAGGCCAGACAACCGATCGCGAAGGCCCTCCGCGCCCCACGGCCGTAGACGATGCCCGCCACGACCGCGGCGGGTGACATCAGGGCAACGGCGGCTAGCACGATGCAACTCGCCCAATCAGGCAGGGCGAACAAGACCCCACATCCCACGGCGGCGACAAACACGAGCCAGAACAGCGATTTGAGTCGGAATTGCATGTGTTTATCGCAGGATTTGGCAGTCGGGCAAAGCACGCGTGAGGTTGCGAACCTCTCCATAGGCCAGCGACAGGTAGAGGCTGGACAGCAACCACAGCGTGGCCGGCAATCGCACTGCCAACCGACCTGGTCCAAACACAGCCCAGAAAGCCAGCATCACCGGCGGCGTAACGATCGCCCCCGTTGCGGCGAGTGCCAAACAACCCGCGATGGTTTCGATGTCGATGACAGTGCGGGGAGCGAGCAATACGGCCGCGGCGGCGTGCAGCGCGACGAATAGGGCAAGAACCGTTGCCGTTTGTCGGTTGGTCACCGCGGTCTCCTCCTTGAATAGTTTTCCGTCGGCTTATCCGGGCAACATATCATTCAAGAGCGATTTGCGGCAATCTCATCCTTTAAGCGAGCGGCCGGGTAGCACTAGGTTTTGCTCTTCAAAGCTAGTAAATTGCTACGAGAGCATTTCTGGCGGACCCTCGTGGAGCGCATCTTTGAACGTCAGCGCAAGCGCATCTGCTTCGGCCGTCATTCGCAGGTCGGTCGCGGTTACCAACCTCCTGCTTCGCAAGCAGCTTTGGATTTGGCCGCTCTTGGCGGCCGCCGGATTGGCCGCCATTGGTTATTGGCTGAAAGCCCACGTCGAGCAATCGTTGAAAACGTCGATGGCCAGCCAACTGCAGGTCATTCTCGCGGCCGACGTAGCAGCGCTCGAACAGTGGCTCGAATCGCAGCGTTCAAATGCCGAGACGGCCGCCGCGTCGCGGGCCCGCGCCGACCTCGCAGGGGAATTGATCTCGCTGGCCAACAAGCCAGACACCTCCCCGGTGGAATTGGCGCAGGCGCCGCAGCTTGCCGCCTTGCGAGCGTCGATCGGGCCTTGGATGAAAGCCCAAGGGTATATCGACTTTATCGTCACTGATCGCCGCTGCCGCATCGTTGCCGCCGGCCAGACAGAACTGATCGGGAAGGAAAACCTCGCTAGCTACGAAGAGTTCCTCAACACGGCGCTTACCGGCCAGGCCACCGTCTCGCGGCCATTTCCTTCGTTGGTTTTGTTGAGCGATGAAAAAGGCCGGTTGCGCGCCAATGTGCCCACCATGTTCGCCGCCGCGCCGCTGCGCGACCGCGACGATCAGATCATTGGCGTGCTGGCATTTCGCCTTCGCCCGGAACGCGATTTCACTCGTATTCTGAACGTGGCCCACTTTGGCAGTTCCGGCGAGACCTACGCTTTCGATCGCGACGGCTTGATGCTTTCGCAAAGTCGTTTCGACGACGATTTGAAACGCATGGGGCTGTTGCCCGACAGCGAAGAGAGCCACTCCATTTTGACGCTTCAGCTTCGCGATCCGCAGGTCGACATGAGCCTCGGTGAACGGCCTCCCTTGCGCCGCGCGGAACAGCCGCTCACGCGACTGGCAGCCGATGCGGTGCTCGGCCAATCGGGCGTCGACGTGGACGGATACCGCGATTATCGCGGTGTGCCCAACATCGGCGCCTGGACCTGGCTGCCCGAGTACGGGATTGGCGTAGCGACCGAAGTCGACCTGGCCGACGCCTATCGTCCGACGCGGATCCTGCGACTGGCGTTTTGGGGCTTGTTTGGCCTGTTAGCGGCCTGCTCCGTGGGAATCTTTGCTTTCAGCATCGTCGTGGCGCGCTTGCAGCATGCGATGCGTCAAGCGGCACTGGCGACCAAGACGCTCGGCCAATACCAGTTGGAGGAACAGATCGGCGCTGGCGGCATGGGTGTGGTCTACCGCGGCCGCCATGCGCTGTTGCGTCGTGCGACGGCGATCAAGCTGCTCAATGTCGACAAGACCACACCCGACACCATTCGCCGCTTTGAGCGCGAGGTGCAGATCACGAGTCAACTGAATCATCCAAACACCATCGCCATTTACGACTATGGCCACACGCCGGAAGGCGTGTTCTATTATGCGATGGAGCTCTTGGAAGGAATCGATCTGGAGCAACTTGTGCAAAGATACGGCCCCTTACCGGAAGGCCGTGTTATCTTTATCTTACGGCAAGTGTGCGGATCGTTGAGCGAAGCGCACCGTATTGGGCTCATCCACAGGGACGTTAAGCCGGCCAATGTCATCTTTACGTGCCGCGGCGGCGTGCCCGACTTCGCCAAGCTAGTGTATTTCGGTCTCGTCAAAGCGATTGGCGGCGAGCGAGACGCCAGCTTGACTGCGGCCGGCGCGGTCACGGGCACGCCACTTTATCTGTCGCCCGAAGCGATCCAGCACCCCGATCAGGTCGACCGTCGCACCGACATCTATGCCGTCGGAGCGATGGGCTACTATTTGCTCACTGGGATGCCGGTATTCGAGGCCAAAAGCGTCGTTGATATCTTGATGCACCACGTCCACACGCCGCCTCAACCACCCTCGCAACGGTCAGGCAAGTTTGTTTCGCCCGAGTTGGAGGCAATCGTACTGCGCTGCCTGGCGAAGGAGCGCGAAGATCGCCCCTCCACAGCCCAAGAATTAGCCGACGCCCTGGCCCGTTGCTCGACCTCTGGCGGCTGGACCGAAGCTGAAGCAGCGGCCTGGTGGGAGTGTTATACAGGCAACGTCTCCGTCAATGCTTCCGCGTCCCTGGCTACACCACTGCCAGCCGGGGACGAGACCGCTATCTGCACGAAGCAACCGGACGTGGGCGCGTCGGCGCCTGCTCCAAATTCCCAAACGATCGAGCATCTAAGCCGAATTATCCTTGACGGCTCCTCTGACGCCTGAAGCGGTTCAGTCTCTAGAAGACAGTCGCTTTTCCTCAAGCAAGGTTTGTTGAGCCCGCCGGCAACCTTGGGATGGTGGCGCGCGGGCCACAAGTGGAGCAACAGCGTCAGAAAGCGTGCTTAAAAAGCGAGCACAGCCAAGGCTTGCGGCGCCATCAAGAGCACCGTTATTGCAAATTTGCAATAACCGGCGGCGCTCGGGGTTTTTGCTTCGTTCATAGACCGATAGAGGGGCCGCTCAATGAAGTTGCCTAATCAGCGCGCAGGTACGCCCAAGAAGGAGGCAAGCGATGAGAGATGAGGGGATGAGAGACGAGGGATTCGAGTGAGGGACAATCGCAGCGGCGCATGCGCGAAATCAAGGCCAAGCCAATTTCCTGCGAAGATCGAATCGGACAGAAAAATGAGTGACAGAAAGATGAAAGACCCCTGGTCGAGCGTTTTACCGAGATGCGGCTCCATGTCTTTGTGTCAACGCACTGGAATCGACTGGATGCCAGGATGCGACTTGGCATCTGTCTGTCAGTAACCTTTTTGTCAGTTGTCTGTGCTGTCCGACCGATCGCCCGAAAGGGCACAACGCTTGCATAAGCGAGCGTTGATGGGTCAGGCAATCGCTGTAAACTGTGCATGCGACTGACCGTATCGCGACGACAACTTGAAACTAGCCCGAATTCTTGGCAAGTGTTTTCACTGGCAAGTCGCACTGGGCTTCACCGAAAACCGCAAATACCGTAACATGCCGCCGTTTCGCGATTGGCCAAGGAAGGCGCATTCGTTCACGGAGGAGAACTACCGATGTCGTGCAAAATTCTGGTGACCGGCGGGGCCGGTTATCTCGGTTCGGTGATGGTGCCCGCCTTGCTGGAGCAGGGCCATTCGGTCACCGTGCTCGATAACTTCACCTTCAACCAGAACAGTTTGCTGGAATGCTGCGCCAACCGGCGGTTCTCAGTGATCCGCGGCGATTGCCGTGAGGCGGCCGTGCTCGAACGCGGTTTGAAAACCGCCGACGTCATCATTCCACTGGCGGCCGTCGTGGGCGCCCCGGCCTGTGCCGCCGACCCCACCTCCAGCCGCTCGATTAATCTCGACGCCATCAAGCTGCTGCTCAACCTGCGTTCGCCGCGTCAGAAAGTTATTTATCCGACCACGAACAGCGGCTACGGCATCGGCGAAAAAGGGAAGTTCTGCACCGAAGAGACCCCCTTGCGTCCCATCTCGCTGTACGGCACGACCAAGGTCGAGGCCGAACGGGCCGTGCTCGAATCGGGCAACTCCATCACTTTCCGCCTGGCGACCGTCTTCGGCATGTCGCCGCGGATGCGCATCGACCTGTTGGTGAATGATTTCGTCTACCGCGCCCTCAACGACCGCACCGTCGTCGTTTTCGAGGGACACGCCAAGCGCAACTACATCCACGTGCGCGACGTAGCCCGCGCTTTCCTGCACGCCATCGACCATTTTCCGGCGATGCAAGGCCAGGCTTACAACGTCGGGCTGAGCGACGCCAATCTCTCGAAGCTGGAACTGTGCGCCAAGATCAAGGAGCACCTGCCGCAGTTCGTGTACCTCGAGGCCCCCGTGGGCGAAGACCCCGACAAGCGCGACTACATCGTCTCGAACGAGAAGGTCGAACGCGCTGGGTTCAAGCCGGCCCATTCCATCGACGACGGTATCGGCGAGCTGATCAAGGGCTACACGGTGCTCAAAAACGGCCGTTACAGCAACGTGGGCTAGGGCTTTGTCGTTAGTCGATTGAACTTGGCCGTCAGCGTAGGGTGGGACGAGCGAAGCGAGTCCCACCGTTAAAGTGTGGTGGGACTCGCTTCACTCGTCCCACCCTACAGATAACGCAGTCGTCAATACATATTCGTATGCCTGATGAAGTATCAGCGATGATCGAGCGGTTTTACCGGACGCTGTATCGCATTCGGCGGGTTGAAGAAGAAATCGCGCGCGTTTATCCCGAGGACAAGATCAAGAGCCCGGTCCACCTCTCGATCGGCCAAGAGGGCATCTCGGTGGCGGTCTGCGAGGCGCTCGCACCGCAAGATGTGGTTTTTGGCACTTACCGCGGACACGCGCTCTATCTCGCCAAAGGCGGCGACCTGCGGCAGATGATCGCCGAGCTGTACGGAAAAGCGACCGGCTGCGCTCAGGGCAAAGGCGGCTCGATGCACCTGATCGATACCGATGCCGGCGTGATGGGCACCTCGGCCGTGGTAGGCACCACCATCGCCAATTCCGTGGGTTACGCCTATGCCCTCAAATATCGCCGCAGCGATGCCATCGTGGCCAGTTTTTTTGGCGATGGGGCCACCGAAGAAGGCGTTTTTCACGAGAGCGTCAATTTCGCCGCGCTCAAGCGGCTGCCGATTCTTTTCATCTGCGAGAATAATTCCTACGCCATCCATACACACCAGTTGCGTCGCCAGGCACTGGCCAACATCGCCGAACGGGTACGCAGCTACGGCATTCCCGCCCAGCGCATCGACGATGGAGACGTGCTGAGCTTGCACGAGCAGGTTCGCCAGGCCGTGTCCGAGCTCCGCTCGGGCAAGAGCGGCCCGATCTTCTTTGAGTGCAAAACTTATCGCTGGAAAGAGCACGTCGGGCCGGGTGAAGACTGGCAGCTCGGCTACCGCATGCCCCAGGAGGCCGAGCCGTGGCGAGAGCACGATCCACTCACGACACTGGCCGCCCAACTCGACGCTGATGAGCGCCGACGGATTGAGAGCGACGTCGAGTGCGAGATTGAAGTCGCCTTTGCCTTTGCCGAGGTTAGCCCCGAGCCGAAGGCCGAAGCGTTGTTCGCCGACGTGGCGGCGCCGCTGCTAGGGAATAGGGAGCAGAGGTTAGGGAGTAGGGGACAGAGGACCAAAAAAGGCAGGTCGCGACCGGTGGTTGCTGCCACTTCGACACAAGCCCGACCGTTGGCGGCTTGAGCAGACCGCCATGCTGGGCAATGCCCACCCCACCAATAACCGCATGCGACGAGCAGCAACGAAATCCGCTGAAAAATCTAACCGCGTGCGCGCGGCCAGGCCGGTGCGTGCGACGGCGTCCGTTCCCTGTGCCCTGTTCCCTGTTCCCTCCGAGCGCGAGCTGTCCTACGTCGACGCTATCCGCGAAGCGACCGATCAGGAAATGGAGCGCGATGCGTCGGTGGTTCTCTTCGGTCTCGACGTAGACGATCCGAAAGCGATTCAAGGCACGACACGCGGCCTGGCCGCGAAGTATGGCGCGGAGCGCGTGTTTGGCACGCCTCTGGCCGAAGACGGCATGACGGGCGCGGCGATCGGCATGGCGTTGGCCGGCCTGCGGCCGATTCACGTACACATCCGCATGGATTTCTTGATGCTGGCAATGAACCAGTTGATCAACGTCGCCGCCAAAAGCCGCTACATGTACGGCGGACGCGTGGCCGTGCCGCTCGTCGTGCGTTCGATGATCGGCAAGAGCTGGGGCCAGGGAGCACAGCATTCCCAAGGGCTGTATTCCTTTTTCATGCACGTGCCTGGCCTGAAGGTCGTCGCGCCCGCCACGCCCTACGATGCCAAAGGAACGCTCGTCGCGGCCATCCGGGACGACGATCCGGTGATGTACGTCGAGCACCGCATGTTGCACTTTCAGCAGGGCCCGGTGCCCGAGCCGGCTTACACCGTTCCGCCCGGCAAAGCGCGAGTGACGGCGGTCGGCGACGACGTCACCTTGGTCGGCATTTCTTGGATGCAGGTCGAGTGCCTGCGGGCACAGCGATACCTGGCCGAAGTGGGTGTCTCCGCCGAGGTGATCGACCCCATCTGGCTCGCGCCCCTCGACATCGACACGATCGTTGAGTCGGTCAATAAAACAGGCCGGTTGTGCATGGTCGACAACGGTTGGACGACCTGCGGCGCCGGCGCCGAGATCGTTTCGCAGGTGCTTGAGCGGTTACAAGGCAAACGTACGTTCTCTATCGAGCGGATCGGCTTTGCCCCGGTAACGTGCCCCACTGCGCCCAGCTTAGAAGCCAGCTTTTACCCCGACAGCCGCACCATCGCCTCCGCCGCCTACGGCCTCGTTCGCGGCGAACACTGGCTGCCCGACAAACGGGATGACGTGAACGACGTAGTTTTCAAAGGACC
>DASSFG010000305.1:0-50198 GCA_035694685.1 Pirellulales bacterium | reverse complement strand
GCCAGCACGGCCGCTTCGAGAAGCACTGCTGCTACGAACCGGCCGTGCGCGCTCCGCTCGTCATTCGTCTGCCGGGGGCCGCGCAGGCCGGCCGCCACAGCGATGCGCTGGTCGAATTCATCGACATCGTGCCGACCATTCTCGATCGCTGCGGGCTCGCCACGCCCGCCACCGTGCAGGGCCGCAGCCTGGCGGCGGTCCTCAACGGTGAGACCGAGAAGCACCGCGAACACGTCATCGTGGAATACTCCGAGAACGAAGAGGCGATGATTCGCGACAATCGCTACAAGCTCGTTTACATCACTGGCCGCCGCCAGCGCGAAGACGGTTACGCGACGGCCCGCCCGCTCGACCATCGCGCGATCGAGCTCTTCGACGAGCAGTCCGACCCCGGCGAGCTCGTCAACCTGGCCGACAAGCCAGAGCAAGCGTCGCGCATCGACGCCTTTTTGCACGAACTTGCCGATCATCTCCGTCGCACGGCGCGCCGCGCGGATCTCGTGCCGCCCAGCGACGATCTTTACACGTTCATTGACGGCTGCCTTGTGCCCCACGACGTCCAGTAATCTGCCTTGGGCCCGCCGCGATCGAGCGCCGCCGCACGCCGAGAAATTTAAACAGCCTGGTACATTGCTTCCGCAAGGGGGGGTGCTAGAATAAGCGGCGGCGACGACAATGCCGGTGGCAGGCGGACACTTCTTCTTCAGGCGGCGACAACATGGCAACCGTATTGATTGTTGACGATTCCGCCGTCGATCGGCGGCTGGCGCAAGGCGTGCTCGAGAAGAACCCGGAGCTGGCCTTTCTCTACGCCGTGGACGGCGCCGATGCCTTAAAGCAAATCAAGATTTCGCCGCCCGACATGGTACTGACCGATCTGCAGATGCCGGTCATGAGCGGCCTGGAACTGGTGCGCCAGGTGCGCGAGAAGTATCCACTGATCCCAGTCATCCTGATGACGGCCCAGGGCAGCGAAGAAATCGCCGTGCAGGCGCTGGCATCGGGAGCGGCCAGTTACGTGCCCAAATCGCGCTTGGCTCGCGACCTGGCCAACACGGTCGACAACGTGCTGGCCACCGCCCGAGCGCAGCGGCACCATGCGCGGATGATGGAGTGCGTGACGCGCCATCATTCGACCTTCGTGCTCGACAATGATCCCAGCTTGATCCCTGCCATTGTCGATCACGTGCAGCAGCATATCTCGCGGCTCAAGCTCTGCGACGAAACAGGCCGTATTCGCATGGCCATCGCCTTGGAAGAATCGCTGCTCAACGCGCTCTATCATGGCAACCTGGAAGTCAGTTCCGACTTGCGCGAGCAAGACACGCGCAAGTACTACGCATTGGCCGATGAGCGCCGCCGCGAAGAACCGTATCGCAACCGCACCATCCACTTCGAGGCCAATCTGGGGGTTCGGGAGATGACCTTCGTCGTGCGCGACTCAGGGCCGGGCTTCAACCCCCATGCCGTGCCCGACCCAACTGATCCGGCCAATCTGGAGAAGGCATCAGGCCGCGGCTTGATGCTCATCCGGGCCTTCATGGACGAAGTGCAACACAACGAACGGGGCAATGAGATTACGATGACTAAGCGACGGGAGGCTTAGGTCAGGCTTTTGGTCTGACGGCAAGGTAGGTTAGGCTTTTAGCCTGACGGAAATCAGCATGGCTCATGCTTTCCAGCCGAACTTCCGTCAGGCTAGAAAGCCTGACCTACACGCACGCCCTGTGTGTATTTTAACCACCAACCGCTGAAGTTTTATTTGACATGGCCAAGGTGTACCATCAAGAGGGCATCACGGTCGTCGAGGTCGACGCCCAATACGATTCGCTCGACGTGGCGAAGCTCAACGAATTTGGCGACCAGCTTTTGTCGGCGGTGGCCAAAGCCGAGCCGCCCAAAGTGCTGCTCGACATGCACCTCACCACGTTTATCGGCTCGAATTTTCTCGGGCTGCTCATTCGGGCGTGGAAGCGCTTGCGCGACCGTCACGGCGAACTGGCGTTATGCCAGGTGAACGAGGTCTGTGGCGACGTGTTGCGGGCCAGCAAGCTGGACATGATCTGGCAAGTCTATCCCGATCGCGCCGCCGCGCTCGCCCAACTCCGCCAGTAGCCAGGCCCGGCCGGATCACCTGCGATCCGGCCGGGCAAATCAGACCTCCTACGCCGGGGCCAGCTCCTCGAGCTCCCGCGCCAGACGCTTACGCGCCACGTGGAGCCGACGCTTGATGGTTCCCACGGGCGAGTGGAACGCCGTGCTCATCTCAATGAGCGACTGGCCCTTCACGTAGAAGGCCACCAGCGTCTGGCGGTCAAGCGTGCCCAACCGGCGCAGACCGGCCCGCACCTGACGCCGGCGTTCGGCCGCCAGCACGTTGCCCAGCGGCGTTTCGGCGTCGTGGCAGACGGCCTCGAGCGTTTCACGCTCGGCCGTGATCACCGGGCCGCGTCGCACCTGCCGGTTGATGGCCAACCGGTTGGTGATGGCCCGCAGCCAGCCGCCGAAGCACTCCGGCTCGCGGAGCTGGCCGATCTTGCGCAGCGCCTGCACGAACACCTCCTGCACCAGCTCTTGGGCCTCGCCTCGGTCGCGCAGCCGGCGCAAGGCCGTGGCAAACACGGCCCCCTCAAACTGCTCGGCCAGCTCGCCGAAGGCGTTCCGGTCGCCCGCCTGGGCGGCGCGCACCCGGGCCACCAGCTCCAGCTTCTCGTTCGTCAGTTCTTCAGTCAGGGCGGTCATAGGTCTCTCCTTTGCGGCCGTACACACTTCGGCCAATAGAAACACGCGTGAAAAAACGCTCGCGCTACGGTCGGTGCAGAAAGACGCCTGTAGGGGATCTTTCCGCGGCGAGCCCGGCGGCTGCGGCTTCCTTCGCTAAGATCAGTGCTGAACGTTCGCCCGGAGGCGAGGCTTAGCTCCGTCTGTCGGAAGGTTGCTGGGCAGCCGGTTTGGGCTGCCAGCACCGCGGCGCTGGTGCGGCGGGCGAGCTTGAACTCGCCTGGTCGGCTGTCAGCGCCAGGGCCAGGGCCGGCTGTAAACGGCGTTCGATGGCCGTTATCAGCCTGCCCGTGGCGTGCAGGGCGTGTTGATAGAAGTCGCGCATGCGCAAGGAGTTATCTCCGCGCACCTCGACCGTACCCACCACGCCCAGGCGGTTCTGGCGGAGGCCAGCCACAATCTGACGGGTAAAGGTGCGGAGGATGGTACGCATGGCAACCTTCTTGCGCTATGGCGCGATAGGAGAGAAGTTTCCTGTGGCGGGCGAACCCAATTTCGCCCGTCCCATAAAGCTAAGCCTGTCACGCCGGGCGGCTGGCGTCAAGCGCGACTGGCCAAAAAACAGTATCCTCGGCCGGGTCATGAACCCGGTAGATACTGTAATCGACGCAGGTGGCGGCAAAAGGTTCACGGCTGGCCAAAAAAACTTCGCTCCGACCGGTAATAATCCGAAGACTAGCCAGCTACGCTATCGGCGAGCTTTGCGGAAGGGCCATCCTTTAGCTCTAACAGCTTACGGGCTAGTGCCTTTCTGCTATTCTACAAAATCAGGTTTGCCGACAGCATCGCATGCTGCTGCCTGCGCAAACCGAACGACATCAGGTCCGGCCATTTTTTGGAGTTTTCACGTGATAACGCGGGTCCGCGTGGTTCGATTTAAGCGATTTGCCGATCAGGTCTTCGATCTCACCGGTACTTCGATTTTGCTGGCTGGGCCCAACAACTCCGGCAAGACCACGTTGCTGCACGCGATTGCAGCCTGGCACCTCGCTCTAAAACGTTGGCTGGCTGAACGGGGAAAAAGCGGTGGAAAAAGACGCATCAGCGTTGTGCTTGACGAATTCACCGCTCTGCCGCTGCGAGAAATGAACCTGCTCTGGCTGAATCGCCATACCGCAAGGAAAGTCCCCGGCAAGAAACAGCCGACATCCGCGCCGATTTACATCCAAGTGACCTCCGCAGTTGGGCGACGGGTCGAAGAATCGCTGACCATTGAGTTCATGTATGCAAATGAAAAGATGGTGTACGTCCGGCCCGTCATGGCACCCGATGATCCCCAGCCCATCGATGAGCTACCGGAATTTGCTCAAGACCTGAACGTCGTGCACGTGCCCGCATTTTCGGGCATCGGCACCCAGGAACCGCGTCACGCCCCTGGCATCCAGCATAAACTGGTCGGCGAGGGGAAGCCGGGCGAAATCGTTCGCAATCTACTACTTGAGATCTGGGAGGCGTCCGAGAAGAAACCCGGAAATCCGCCTTGGAAAGAACTCCAAGGCGACATTGAGCGGTTATTTCAATGTGAACTGCTCCCGCCGGAGTTCTCCGACGCACGACCCTATGTCGTTTGTGAATACCGCCCCAAGCCGAATCCGGCCGACCGGAGCTCACGACCGCCGAAGCTGGACATTGCCAATGCCGGCAGCGGTTTTCACCAGGTGTTGTTGCTGCTGGCATTCTTTCATGCTCGTCGGGCGGCGGTATTGTTGCTTGACGAGCCTGACGCGCACCTGCATTTCATCTTGCAGCGTGAAATCTTCGATCACCTGCGGCTGGTCGCTCACCGCCGCAGTTGCAAGTTGATCGTGGCGACTCACGCAGAGGTGCTGTTAAGTGGCGAGGAGCCGGAGCAAATCATCTCGTTCATTGGCCAGTCGCCACGGCGTTTGTTACGGCCAGAAGATAAGCAGCGAGTGCAAGAAGCATTGCGACGTCTGACCGCGCTTGACCTGCTTCAGGCAGACCACGTTCGCGCGGTGCTCTATGTCGAAGACGAGTCTGACTACAAGCTACTGCACAGTTGGGCAAACGTCCTGAAACATCGAGCGGCCGATTTTCTTCGTTTTCCGTACGTAGTTCCGCTGCACGGCAAGGGCAACTTCGACGAAGCCAAGAAGCACTTCCAGTGCTTGCGGTTAGCTCAGGAACAAATCCGCGGTTTGGCGATTGTCGATCGCGATGCGGCCGATCAGGTCAGGGAGTGGTCGGCGCCGGCCGGGCTGGCGATGTTCCTCTGGGGGAGGTACGAGATCGAGAACTATCTGCTCATGCCAACACTCATCAAACGGTATCTGCAAAGCCGACACGCGGAGGGTGCCTTGTTCGCTCAGCCCGACGAGCAGCTTGTCGACGACGAGTTCGCCGCTAACTTTCCCGCCGGCATCGACTTTCTCAAGGACATTCCGGCGCTCAGGGATCTTAAGGCCAGCGACTTTCTCGTCCATTTGCTTGGCAAGACTCAGTTTCCGCTGCCAAAGCGCGACCTTTACATGCTCGCTGACATCGCCACGCCTGATGAAATCCACTTCGACGTTGTTAAGGCGCTCGATCACATTGCAGCGATTTTGCCCGGAACGGTGCCCAGTATTGAAGCCAATGCCGCCCCAATCGACGTTAACGGCACCGACGACGCCACGGAAGGCACGAACGAAGTCTAAACCGACGGCACCTCGTCAAGGGGAACAATCTCACGGCACGTCGCAATCTGCGGTATGCCTTTGAGAGATTGGTTCTTCCACGGCCGTGCGGCGATGACGGCCTTCTTGCCAAAGAGCGTCTGCGCAAAAGTCGAGGTTGCCCGGCCACTCGATGTATCGCCCCCCATCGCCGATTCTGACCTGAGCAAAGAATTCTGGCTCCGCCAGCGAGGTAAAAACGCCGCCACGCTCGGTCACCGGGCGAAAATCGATGAGAACCTCTTCGCCATCTGCGTACTGCAGCAGGAGTTGCCGATCGGGCCGGACGCTGACGCGTTGAATCGTGGGAAACATGTAGAACACATCCCTGAACTAATCAAGCGGTGGAATCGGCTCTGGCGCATCGCCATGCCGCATCCGGTCTCAGTTCTCTATCAACTCTTGCTGGTGCAAAGCCGCCCATTCCAGCACCATGGAGCGCACGCGACTCGGAGCGTGGCCCTTCATTATTGTAATCGGCGAGATACCGACGAACAATTCGTCGCCGCGACACGGCGTGGAAGTGCGGCGGTGCATGATCGTTGTAGAACATCCGGATGCTGATGTCGTAAAACTGTGAAACGACTGGCATTAATCTTGTGCGGCGGCCGTGGTGAGATTTGTGATTACGACTCTCCAACTTTTCGCGGCGCATCAGCCTGCTTTTTTAGGCCAGGATGGCGTTCGTCAACGTGGCTTATTGCAGAGGCGATTGCCGCGCGAGCGCCGCCAGATTGAACCCTCACCTTTTCGATGGCGGGAACAGCGTCTTCCGTCATACCCAAGATGGACGCAACCCCGGTGCCTTCTGTCGCGGCACCGCTCGCTACAATCAAATACCGACACCAAGGCACTGGCATTCCCGAAGGCCCTTCAACGTCGCCAAACCAAGTGGCGATCAAAGTGTACGTTTCTTGTACGCAAATCTCTCTGACGCGCGCTGGATTCACATTGGGGTTCTTTTTCTTGGCGTGGCCGACGAAGGCGCCTGCGGCCTGCGGCTTTCCGCCGCGGATGTCATCGACTAGCTTTCGATTGGACGTCACTACGTCATTGCAAAGCTCGATGAGCGCCGATTCGTCGACTTTTTCGATGCCCAACTCGGCCATCACCGCGGCGGCCGATTTGCCGCCATCGAGCATCGCCAGAAACACCTCGCGGCCGCGAGTCGTGTCGAGCTCCTCGGCCTTCACCTTTTTCAACAGATCGGCCAATGCCGTGGGAGGCAACGGAAATTCTTCGATCGTCAGTTTGCGGTCTTTCAACTCGCGGAGCACGTCCTGCGTAACCCAATTGCTGGCTATTTTGCCGTCGCCGCACAACTCGGCCACTTGAAGATAATAATCAACCAGAGAACGTCCCTTGTTCACGATCACGTCGCTGTCGTAGGGAGTCAGGTTGTAGGTTAGTTCCAGCCGATGACGCAGGTCGGCGGGCAGTTCGCCCAGCCCCTCGTGCACCGATTGAATCTGCTCGTCCGTCACGGTCACCGGCACCAGGTCGGGGTCGGGAAAATAGCGGTAGTCGCTCGATTCTTCCTTGTGCCGCTGGGCACGCGTGACGCTCTCCACGTCATCCCAACCGCGGGTCTGCTTCGGCACTTGCCCAAGCCGTTGGCCGGTCTGCTGAAACGCTTCGTACTGCCGCCCGGCCTCGTAGGCCAAGGCCCGTTCAACCGCGCGGAAGCTGTTCATGTTCTTGATCTCGACGATCGGCGTGGGAATGCGGTGACCGTCGGGCTGGTCGACGTGGAGGTTTACGTTGGCATCGACCCGCAAACTGCCCTCTTGCATGTTGCAATCGCTCACGCCCAGGTAGGTGAGCAAAAGCTTCAGCTCATCGAGATAGGCGGCGGCCTCTGCCGGCGAGCGCATGTCGGGCTGCGACACGATTTCCAACAGCGGCGTACCGGCCCGGTTGAGGTCGATCTTGCTATCGGCGGCGCCGGCCTTCTCGTCGTGCATGCTCTTGCCGGCGTCTTCTTCAAGATGTGCGCGGATGATCCCAACGCGTTTGGCCTCGAAGCGGCCCTTAGCGTCGCTGATTTCGAGGTAGCCGTCAGAGCTGAACGGCAGATCATACTGGCTGATCTGATAACCCTTGGGCAGGTCGGGGTAATAGTACTGCTTGCGGTCCCACTTGGTGTACGTGGCAATCTGGCAATTGAGGGCCACCGCCGTGCGCAGCGCGAGTTCAAACGCGCGGCGGTTCATCACCGGCAGTGTGCCGGGCATGCCCGTACAGATCGGGCATGTTTGCGTATTCGGCGGTGCGCCGAACCTGGTACTGCACCCGCAGAACAGCTTGGTCTGCGTCAGCAGTTGCACGTGGACTTCCAGGCCGATGATGGTTGTGTAGCGTTGGCTCAAATTTCTCACCCATTCGGAGCAATGACGAATGACGGAATGACGAATGACGAAAGAATGACGAAGCACGAATGACAAATGGCCGGTTTCGTGCTTCGTGCTTCGGATTTAGTCATTCATTCATCATTCCGTCATTCGTGCTTCGTCATTCTCGCCTGTTCGGCTCTCGTCAAAGCGCGGGGCATCTCTGGTGCCAATCGGTGGCTTGTTGATACATGTGGCAGGCCCGCAGCAGGCGTTCTTCTTCGAAGGGCGGCGCCTGCAATTGCAGTCCGATGGGCAGCCCACCGGCGCTGAATCCACAGGGGAAGGCAATACCGCCGATGCCCGCCAAGTTCGCGCTCACCGTGTACAGATCGACCAGGTACATCGACAACGGATCATTGACCTTCTCGCCGATCTTGAATGCGGGGCTAGTCGTCACGGGGCCAACGATCAGATCCACTTCTTGAAACGCCTTGTCGAAATCCTGGCGGATCAAACGGCGCACCTTCAGCGCCTTGAGATAGAATTTGTCGGCATAGCCCGCACTAAGGGCATAAGTGCCCAGAATAATGCGCCGCTTCACTTCTGCGCCAAAGCCTTCGGCACGACTGCGGCGATAAAGCCGCACGAGCGGCGTATCCATGTTATCGATCGCGCGGCGGTCGCCCGCCGCCTCGAACTGCGCTCGCTCGGCGGCCATGGCCGTCTGCATCGCCATCTCGTCGGTGCGGTAACCGTAGTGAACGCCGTCGTAGCGGGCCAAATTGCTCGACGCCTCGCTGGGCGCGATGATGTAGTAGGCGGCCACGCCGTACTTGCTGTGCGGCAGCGAAATCTCCTTGACCTTGGCCCCGAGTGACTGATAGACCTTGACCGCCTCGCGTACTGCCGCTTCGACCTCCGCCTCAAGCCCCTCGCCAAAATGCTCGCGCACCAGCCCGAGCGTCAGGCCCTGGAGCGGCTGCGTTACCATCTGGCTATAGGCCGGCACGGGCCGCTCGACCGAAGTTGAGTCGTAGGGATCGTGTCCGGCGATCACTTCGAGCAGCAGTGCGGCGTCTTGAGCGGTGCGGGCCAATGGGCCGATCTGGTCGAGGCTGCTGGCAAAAGCCACCAGTCCAAAACGGCTGACGCGGCCGTAAGTGGGCTTCAAACCGGTCACACCACAAAGGCCAGCGGGCTGGCGGATGGAGCCGCCCGTGTCGGTGCCGATGGAAAGGGGCGCCATCGAGGCGGCGACGCAGGCCGCCGCTCCGCCGCTCGATCCGCCGGGCGTGCGCTCCAGATCCCAGGGGTTGCGTGTTTTCTGGAAGGCCGAGTTCTCGGTCGAGCCACCCATGGCGAATTCGTCGAGATTGGTGCGGCCGATCAGCACCGCGTCGGCGGCCTTGAGCTTGGCCACGGCCGTGGCGTCGTAGGGGGCGACGAAGTTTTCCAGGATGCCGGAAGCGCAGGTGGTCTTTTCACCGCGCATGCAGAGCAAATCTTTGACGGCCACCGGCAACCCAGCCAGCTTGCCGAGCGGTTCGCCCGCCGCGCGTCGCTGGTCGATGCGCCGGGCCTGCTCCAGGGCCGGCAGGGCCTGAAAGCGGAGAAAGGCGCCCACCTTGCCGTCGTGCGCGGTGATGCGGTCGACGAAGGCTTGGGTGGCCTCGGTGGAGGTCACGCGTCCGGCTGTCAATTCAGCCAGCAACTCGGTGGCGGTCAGTTCGGTAAGGTTTGGCATTAACTCAGGTTGTAAAAAACGCGAGTGAAATTTACAAGCTCGTTCAAAGCTTCACGACGGATGCCGCGAGCCCACCTCGACACATCCTGGCAAGCCCGAACGTGCGCCGCTATGATTGACGCTCTCCACCCTTGCTGAAGGAGGCGCAATATGAAGATCTTGTTCGCGTTGGTTTTGGCGACGAGCTGCATTCGGGCGGCGTGTTCTGCCGAAGAGCCGCTTGTTTGGCCGCGGTTCCGCGGTCCCGACGGATCGGGCATCGCCGAGGGCCAAAAGCCGCCCGTCGAGATCGGCCCCGATAAGAACGTCAAGTGGAAAGTGAGCGTACCGCCAGGCATCTCATCGCCGATCGTGGCCGGCGAGAACCTGATCGTTACGGCCTTTGACGGCGGCAAGCTGTTTACGATTGCCTACCGCCGCGCCGACGGCCAAGAAGCGTGGCGGACCGAGGCCCCCGCTCAAGCGATTGAGCCCTTCCACAAAGTTGAAGGCAGCCCGGCCGCGTCTACGTCGGCCACCGACGGCAAGCACATTGTCTCCTATGTCGGCTCCTGCGGCTTGTTTTGCTATGATCTTAACGGCAAAGAGCTGTGGCATTACGAAATGCCTGCGGCGGCCACGGCCGGCGGGTTCGGCAGCGGCGCCTCGCCCATCATCGCCGACAACCTCGCGGTGCTGGTCCGAGACGACATCAAGGAATCGAAAATCGTGGCCCTCGACATCGCCAGCGGCAAGCTCAAATGGGAGCGGAAGCGCAACTCAATGGCCTCCTGGTGTACCCCCGTTATTTGGGACACTCCGTCCGGCACACAGATCGCGGCTGCCGGGCATGTTCGCATGATCGGCTACGATCTAGGTTCAGGCGACGAAAAGTGGTCGGTGACCGGTATGCCTTCAGGGTGCTGCGCCTCGCCTGTAATAGCCGATGGCAAGCTGTTTTTCGCCGGCACGTCGTCTTCCGGCGCCGACGAAAAGCCGATGGCGATGCCCACGTTCGATTCCATGCTGACCAACCTCGACAAAGACAAAGACGGGGCCATCTCGCGAGACGAAGGCGAGAAAGCGCTGCACGGCTTCTTCGATAACCAGGATACCAACAAAGACGGACGAATCACGCGAGACGAGTATGAAATGATCATGAAATTCATGTCGGAAGGGAAGAACAGTGCCTTCGCGATGAAGGCCGGCGGCTCGGGCGACGTGACCGATTCGAACATACTTTGGAAGAAGACCAAAGGGCTTCCCTACATCGCCTCGGTGATTCTTTACGGCGGGCAGTGCGTGTTGATCAAGGACGGCGGCATCGTCATCGCCTGCGACCCAAAAACCGGCGACCAGGTGTACCGCGAACGAACTGGCGAAACGGGTTATTACTACGCCTCACCGGTCGCGGCGAACGGGCACATTTACGTTACCTCGCTGGCGAGCGGCGTCGTGACGGTTTTGCAAGCCGGTGCTAAGAAAGCCAAGGTCATCGCCAAAAACCCCGAGTTAGGCGAGCGCGTCGCCGCCACGCCCGCCATCGCCGATGATTGCCTGTACATTCGGACTGCGGAGCGCCTCTACGCGTTCGCGGAGAAAAAATAATGTGGCCCGAAGGCTGTTCTACGCGGGCGCGAATCGCGGGTAAATTTACGTTGATACAGTCTCCATCAAGGTAGCGCCATGCCGCTTCACGACTGGAAGGACGACCGAGGCTGGGACAGCGTCCACCTCATTTGGCTGGCCCAACTTCTCGACTGGGTTCAGCCGCGGCTGCCCGAGGGATATCGTGCGTACCTGGGTTCGGTGCCGGCGCTCACCGTCGATGTGCCCAATGGCCGGCCCGACATGAGCGTGCGCAATTGGCCGACGGGCGCCCAGCAGGTGCCCCAGCCGTCGCCCGCTACTACGCCCGACTTCGGCAGCGAGCCCGACGAAGAAACGGTCGCCACGTTCACGCTCGATCCGCAACGCGCCCTGCACGTCGATCTACACGGCGCGCTCGTCGCCGCAGTGGAGATCGTGTCGCCGCGCAATAAGGACCGCCCCGCGGCGCGGGAGCGCTACCTGGGACGCTATTCAGGTTACCTGCGTCAGGGGGTGCATCTGCTGTTGGTTGACGTCTTGCCGCGTCCGGTGGGCTTCTCGTTCGTCGATGCGCTGGCCGTCAATCTCGGCCTCAGCCAACCGCCATGTCCTACCCCCTGCGCGGTGAGTTACCGTGTTGGAGAGCCAGTGCCCGAAGGGACGGTGATTGCCCTCTGGCGCCGGCCCCTTAAGGCAGGTCAGCCATTGCCCGTCGTTCCCTTGGCCCTCGGGGCGAGCGAGCGCATTCCTATCGACCTTGAGTACACTTACCACGAAGCCGCTCGACGAGCCTACCTCGGCTGAATCTGCGGCGGCCGATCGCACCGCCACAAGGAATGCATGAAAGTAGCCGAGCAGTCTGAATGGCAAAGCGAAGCACTGCCCTCGAAGCGGACTAGTATTCCCCTGCCGGATCAGGTATCAAACAGCCGCAGTTGTCTGTTTATCGGACTTGCCAGAATCGAGCATGCGTAATGCGGCCGTAGCCAGCCCGCTTTCTGGGAATCGGCGAAGGCATTCGGTGTAAAAGTGCCGTGCGTTCTCTCCGTCACCGATTTGCGAATAGCAGAATCCGATGTTGGCCAGAGCCATTTCACGATAACCGACAGCCGACGGAGACATGAGGACAATGCAACGGAATCGGTCAATCCAGGAATGGCGGTCAAAAAAATCCAGGCTCTGTCTGAATAAAGGAATCGCGTCTGCGAACCGTTGTTGTTTGACGAGTGCGACTCCTCGTCGATGGTGGCGCGGTATCACGATTCGCGAACCGATTGAGTAACCCAGGTAAACGCCTGCACCTACGGTCACACCTCGATTGCCAAGAAAAGTATCTCGCGACGGCAATGGCGGTCACGATTGCCAATAGTTGTGGCAATGTTGCGAGCCAGGAGATTTGACGAATTACCGGTGTTCGCGTCGTCATCGGGTGCTATGGAATCGAGACCTCGCGGGAAGTCGGCTACGGGCCGCGGAATAACCAGGCTCGCGATTGCTGATATCGCCACTGCGCGAACAGTTAACAGAACGGTCACTCGCCCAACACGGCCGGGACGAGGTAAAACTCGCCATCGGCGTGTGGCGCGCGGGCCAGCATTTCCAGCCGGTCGTAACTGGCCCGCAGCTCGTCGGGGCGGAAGACGTTGGAGAGTTCGACGGCATGGGCCATTGGTTCGACGTCTTCCGTGTCGAGCTCGGAGAGCAGGTCCATGTAGCCAACCACTTGCCCGAGTTGCTCGGTCATGGCGGTCAACTCGTCCTCGGTCAGTTGCAGGCGGGCCAGCAACGACACCCGTTCGACGTCGGCGCGTGCGAGGCTCATGGTTTGGCGGCCGTTTTCTTGGGCTTAGCCGCCGGCTTGGCGGCCGTTTTTTTCTCCGTTTTGCTGAGCGCCTTGGCGTCGGCGGGCAGTTTGAACGGCGCGGCGCGCACCAACTTTGTCACGGCGCCGCTTCGCAGGCACTGCGTACAGACGCGCATGCTCTTGTTCGAGCCGCGCACGGTCACGCGTACGCGTTGCAAGTTGGGCTTGAATTTCCGCCGCGTGATGCCGGTAATCTTGGTGCCCACGCCGCCCAGGTACTTGGCCTTACCGCGCGTGGTGATTGAATTGCCTACCTGCGGCGACTTGCCGCAAACCTCGCAGGCCTTGGCCATCGAGCACTCCCTCACGTTCGCCTTGTCGAAATTTGGTAAGCCCGTAGTATATCGCTTCTGCCACGCGCCGCAACCGCTGGTAGTGGCTTAACAAGGTGTTGCTGGACGTGTAGGGTGGGACGAGCGAAGCGAGTCCCACCTGTTCGGCTGGCTGTTTGGTGGGACTCGCTTCGCTCGTCCCACCCTACGGATATTGCCGCCTCTGCCGGACAACTCAGTGTTAAGACACTACCCAACCGGTTTATCTCGGCCAGCGGGCTTCCAGGGGCAGTTCCAGCACGAGGCGCAGCCCGCCGGTCGCGGCGGCTGGAGAGACACTCCGTGTGGCGCCCAGTTCGTTGAGGGGCGAGGCCCACGATCCGCCGCACAAGACATAGGCGGATTCGCCTGGGATTGCGGCACCGTTGAGCGGTGCTCTGCTCGCACGGCACCATTCGGCGGCATTGCCCAGGATGTCGTGCAAGCCGAGCGGGTTCGCTTCGAGCAGGCCGACCTGATGCGTCCGGCCTGCTGAGGTCGCCTCATACCAGGCAAAACGATGGGCGTCGACGGCGAAATTGTCGAACCACTGTTGGCCGACGGTGCCGGCCCCGCTGGCCCGTGCGAACTCCAGCTCGCTGGGCAACCGATAGACGGCTCCCTCGCGGCTGCCAAGCCACGCGCAGAATGCTTCGGCTTCGGTCGGCGTGAGGTCGGTCGCCGGATGTCGATCGCCCTGAGCCATCACGCCGGCCGCCGGCGCCGCACGGGCTGAACGCCCCGTCGAGATGAGGAATTGACGGTACTGAGCCACCGTGACCTCAAAGGCGCCAAAATAGAAAGGCGGGTTGATCGTCGCCGCTGAAGCTTCTTGCGGCGAGCCATCGGGAGGAACCAGCGCGAATCGCATGCCGAGGGAGTTCGTCATCGTGACAGGCACACCCAGCGCCTGCGACCAGGCGCGTTGCCTTTCGACGGCCGCTTGATACGCTGATGCCGGCTCGTGCGGCGCTCGAGGCCGCGAAGGCTTTGCACCGCCGGACTCGAACCATGACAGCGACGTCAAGCCCGCCAGGGCGGCGGCGAGCGTGAGCAAGGCAAACAGCGGTGATACAGTCGCTCGAGTTGGCGGCAGGCTCGCCACCGGTGACGGCGGCTCCGACGTTTGGCGTGCCTCTTCCGACCCCGCCATAGCACTGGCCCGAGGACTCCCCAGTTCGCCTTGGTTAACATGCGGCCCAGCGGCGGTCGGCGCAAGCTCGAGATCGTCGCCGCTCGATGGTTCATCAACAAGCGACGAAGCCGCCGGTCGCCGGCTGACCGCGTCGCTGGTCCGAGACGCTTTGGGGCGGCCGTTCAAACGCAGCTTTTCCAGTGCGGCGACGACTTCATCCATCGTCTGCTGGCGATCGTCGGGCTTTTTGGCAACCATACGCTTGAAGATCGCGTCCAGCGGTCGCGGCACGTCCTCGCGGGCGGCACAGAGCGACGGCATCTTCTGATCGCGATGCGCGGCAATGAGGGCTTGCGGTGAGCCGCCACGGTAAGGAAGCTGACCGGTCACGAGTCGATAGAGCGTGCAGCCCAGACCGTAAACGTCGGCGCGGCCGTCGACCGACTCCGCCCCGGTCGCTTGCTCGGGCGCCATGTACTCCAGCGTGCCCACGACGTCGCCCGGCGAAGTCAGCTCCGCTTCGGCAATCGCCGCAGCCGGACGTGCCAGGCCGAGATCAAGCAGCTTGACCACGTCGGTCTCGTCGACGATCAGGTTCGACGGCTTTACGTCGCGATGGATCAGTCCGCGAGCATGGGCATAGGCCAGCCCGCGGGCCGCGTCGAGAACATACTTGACGGCTTGCGCCACGGGCAATGGCCCGCGCTCGCGTAGTCGTTCGGCCAGGTTTTGCCCGGCGACGTATTCCATGACCAGGTAATGCACGCCGGCCGCCACGTCGGCGTCGTAAGCGGCCACGATGTTCGGGTGCAAGAGTTGCGCGGCCGAGAGGATTTCGCGGCGAAAGCGGGCGATGGAAGCTTCGCCCGCCGCGGCCTGGTCGGGCAACATCTTGATCGCCACCGTGCGCTGCATGCGCCGGTGCCAGGCCTTGAAGACTTGCCCCATGCCTCCCGCGCCGATTCGGTCGAGCAGCACGTAATTGCCGAGCACCAAGCCAGCCGCCCGGCCGGCGGCGATTTCCGCAGCCTGAAAAGGCGTAAGTTTTTCTACCCGGATGAGGGCCTCCGCCATTCCCTCGGCCGTCGTCGGCCGTTGACCACGTGGGAACGACATCTCGAACGCGCGGAGCTCGGCGGGGTCAATAAGCCCGCTTGCCAGCAGCGTTTTTCGATAGCGGCGCAGCGCCAGCATCAGGGGGGGTCCGTCTTCGCCGAGAAAAGAGGCGCAATCTATATCGGCATTTGCCGGTCGCAGGCGGTGAAATCTTCTCACGGCCGAGTTACACTGGCGTGGCAGTGGTACGAGCTGGGTAAACTGATCGGTCTTTGAGGAACGAGACAAAGTATGCTTTCATCCCACCGTCAATTCGCATTGTGCCTGTTCGCAACCGTCGCCACGATTGCGGCAGCGGCCCGCGCTGACGAACAACCCACAGTGTCCAAGGCTTTTATCGACGGCAGTGGGCCGGGCTGGAAGGAGCTCGGCGAAAGCGATTTCGTCAACGTCAACTGCGACAGTGACACATGGTCGTGGAAAGAGGGCGTGATCCATTGCACGGGGAAGCCGGTGGGCGTGATGCGCAGTCAAACGCCGTACACCAACTTTGAGCTCGTCGTCGAGTGGCGGCACCTCCAGTCGGGCGGCAATTCGGGCGTGTTCGTGTGGGGAACTAAGGAATCGCTCGACGCGCTCAAGCCCGGCGAGCTACCGATGGGCATTGAAGTGCAAGTGCTCGACCACGGTTTCAAGGAACAATACGAGAAACGCAGCGGCAAGAAGGCCGACTGGTTCACCACGCACGGCGACGTTTTTCCAACCAAGGCCGCCAAGATGACGCCGTTCGAGCCGAAGGCCCCCAGCGGCCAGCGGAGCTTTCCGCGCAAAGAGCTGAGCAAAGGCGTGGGCCAGTGGAACCACTACTACGTGCGGGCCATCAATGGCGAGGTGCGCTTGTGGGTCAACGGCGAAGAAGTGTCGGGTGGAAGGGATTGTGACCCACGCAGCGGCTATCTCTGCCTCGAATCGGAAGGCGCCCCGGTGGAGTTTAGGAACCTGCGGCTGCGCGAGCTGCCTTAACGGACAGCAACAGGTCGCTGTAAGAACCGTCAACGCGCTGGGCCGACTCGATTCGCAGCCGAGCGGCCAGTTGCGAAACGACCTCTGCGGCTTCTCGTTCATCGTCTGCCGGTGCCAGCACCGCTTCAAACTCGACGAACTCGCCCAGCTCGGTCACGCGATCGAGATGGATTCTCACGTTCTGGTAAAGAAAGACGTCTCGCACTTTTTCGACCACCACCAGCACGCCCAGAGTCGCCACGAGCGCGGCCTTAAGCTGACCCGCTTCAACGACCGGAACGAGCCAGTAATCGCTAGGCCGCGGATCGGTCGAATCGGCGCGAGCATAGCCCACGAGTTGCGCCGGCAACCCTTCTCGCTCGCGCAGCTTCAAACGGCCATGAGAGCAGCAAAAGTAGGTGTCGGTCTGACGCTCGGTGACCGAGAATTGGGCGAACTCTCGACAGATTTCTTTCGCCGCCCCCAGTGAATTGACCCGGGCCTTTAGCTCCACATTGCGGCGGTGCGAGATCGTCATATGGTTTTCAAAGTGCAAGGGGTCGATCTATCGCTTATTCGTTTCCAGATTGTACGACGGTTCGCTCGCCACAGGCGAGCGGCACACGTCAGTGTGCCGGTAATACGTTGGTAAACCTGTCAGCGTCGCGGTGCTCAGAGGAGTTGACATCACCGGGAGGCTCACGCCTCCCGCTCGCCACAGGCGAGCGGCATCGAATCCTCGATGCTTCGCGGCTGCTGGCATGTTCTTTGCGATATTGAATGTGGGCGTTGCTCCTTTCACCAGGCAGACATTTCAATTCTAGGGGATCAGATATGCGGACTATTCTTCGTTTCGTCGTGCTGCTGACGGCAGCGTTGGCTATGGAGGCGTGGATGGCGAAGCCCGGCTTCGGTCAGGCGGGCGGGGCAGGCGGAGGGGCTGCAGGCGGGGCAGGAGTCGCCGGCGGCGGCGGCGCCAACGGAATGGCGGGCGGTGGCATCGGTGGCATCGGAGGCCTGGGCGGTGCCGCCGGAGGCGCGGCCATCGGCGGCGGCGCTACGGGCGGCATTGCTGGCTTGGGCGGAGCAGCAGGCGGCACTGCCAGCGGCGGTGTCGGAGCGACGGGCGGATCCGGCATTGGCAACACGGGATTAGGTGGCAGCGGGGTCCATCAAGGCAACATCTTGACCGGCCCCGGCGCCAGCGGCATTCCGCAAAATTATTTCCGCGGCGCGATGCCGGGCATGGGGCTTTCGCCGCAAGAGTCGCCGTCGGGCAGCTTAGGTTCTCCCGGCCGTTCCGCTCTCGGTGGCGGCCGTAACGGAATCGGCGGAGCGGGCAGCAGTCGCGCGCTGCGAGGGCTTGGCAATGGCAGGGTAGGCCGCGGAGTTGGTCCCGTGCCGAAAGGCGGCGACGAAAACCCGGCCGAGATTTTGCTCGACGAAATGAACGGCAGCCATAATGGCCAGCGCACGGGCCATGCGGCCCTGCGTCCGCCGCGCCAATACCAGCGAGGCGTGCGAGGTATGAGCAGCGATCCTCCCTCGCTCGCGCCTCAGCGCATCGAGGAACGGGCCGTTTACTTTGCCAAACGCGGGGCTTATGAAGATATGGTCTACCGTCCCTACCAGGGTTCCTACCGGACGAGCTCGCGACGCACCGTCGCGGCCAATCGCAATCGCCGGGCGTACTAGTTATTAATGCCACTCGCTGAATACCGCCGCAAGCGACACTTTAAAGAGACGCCCGAACCGAAGGGCAAAGTGCATCGGCGCAAGGCCGGCGCGCTGAGTTTCGTCGTGCAGAAGCACGATGCCACTCGGCTGCACTATGATTTTCGCTTGGAGCTGGACGGCGTGCTCAAGAGTTGGGCCGTGCCCAAAGGTCCCTCTTACGACCCTCGCGAGAAGCGCCTGGCCGTGGAAGTCGAAGATCATCCCTTGGAGTATGGCGACTTTGAAGGCACGATCCCCGAAGGGGAATACGGCGGCGGCACGGTGGCGGTTTGGGACCACGGCACCTGGGAGGCCGAGGGCGATGCGAGCGAAGGCTACCGCCGCGGCAAGCTGAAATTTCATCTCGACGGACAAAAGCTCAAAGGGGGTTGGACGCTGGTGCGCATGCAGCGCCGGCCCGGTGAGCGAGCCACGAATTGGCTGCTGATCAAAGAGCGGGACGAGACGGCGCGGCCCCTGGAAGAATACGACGTTACGGAAGCGGAGCCGGCCAGTGTCACGACGGGCCGCACGCTGGCCGAGATCGCACGTGATAACGATCGCGTATGGACCAGCAATGGGTCTGCAAAGTCGAAGCAGGCGCCGGCGAAGCGGGCGGTGAGAGCGAGGGCAAAGACAATAAAAAAAGCAGCGACCGCCAAGAAACCGACGAAAAAAGGTGCTCGCGCGAAAAAATCGTCCCGGCGAAGTTCGAAAAAACAAGCCCACGACGAATTGCCTGGCAAACGGGCGAAGATGCCGCAAAGTGTCGACTTGCAGTTGGCCACTCTCGTCAAAAAGCCGCCCGAAGGGCCGCAATGGCGGCATGAAATCAAGTTCGACGGCTATCGAATTCTGTGCCGCCTCGAGGGCGGCAAAGTGCGGCTAATCACCCGCGGCGATCAAGATTGGACCTCCAAGATGACTACGATCGCCGCGGCGGCGGCCGAGTTGCCGGCGGAGTCGGCCATTCTCGACGGTGAGGTGGTGGCTTTGCTGCCTAACGGCCTGAGCAGTTTTCAAGCGTTGCAAAACGCCTTTCAAGCGAACCGGCAGCGTGAGCTGGTGTATTTCGCTTTCGACCTCGTGTATCTCGACGGCCACGACCTGCGGTCGGCGCCCTTGGAAACACGCAAGGCGGTGCTCGCCGAGCTGCTCGGCCACAATACGTCGCACGGCGTCATTCGCTACGCCGAAGACATCGACGGGGACGGCGAAAAATTCTTCGCTGAAGCGTGCCGCATGGGATTGGAAGGCATCATTTCCAAGCGGCGCGATCGTCCATATCTGGGCGGCCGCGGTTACGATTGGGTCAAAATCAAGTGCGTGCGCCGCGAAGAGTTTGTCATCGGCGGCTTCACCGACCCGGAAGGCGCCAGACACGGACTAGGAGCTTTATTGGTTGGCTATCATCAAGGCGACGGCGGTTTGGTCTATGCCGGCAAGGTCGGCACCGGGTTCAACGATCGCTTGCTCGTCGAGCTGCGGAAGCGGCTCAACGGTCTGGCGCAGCACGAATCGCCTTTTGTCGATTTCCCTGCGCGGCTCAAGCCCCGCAAGGCACACTGGGTCAAACCGCAACTCGTGGGGCAGGTGGAGTTCTCAAGCTGGACCGACGACGGCCGGCTGCGGCACCCTTCGTTTCAAGGCTTGCGCGAAGACAAGCCGGCGGCCAGTATCACGCGCGACCGGGCACAAGATTTACCGAACATGGCTAAGAATTCAAAAGCGGCGTCGGCCAACGGCAGTGCCAAAAGGGCAAAGGCAAGCGACCACAAAAAGGGCAACAAGGCGCAACGGGCAGCCAGCGAGATTGAAAGCAACAGTGTGGCCGGTGTCCGGCTCACGCACCCCGATCGTTTGCTCTATCCGGAACAAGGCGTCACCAAACTGGGCCTGGCAGATTTCTATGCTGAGATCGCCGATTGGATTCTGCCGCACGTGGTCGGCCGGCCGCTGAGTTTGCTGCGCTGCCCCGAGGGACGGCGAAAGACCTGTTTCTTTCAAAAGCACCTCGATGCAAGCGCCCCCGACGTCTTCGACCGCGTAGCCATTCAAGAGAAGAACAAGGTCGGGCAATACCCTGTAGTACACGACCTTGCGGGCATCGTGGCGCTGGTACAAATGGGCGTGTTGGAAATCCATCTCTGGGGCTCGCGGGCAGACAACGTCGAAAAGCCCGACCGGATAGTATTCGATCTCGATCCTGAAGAGGGTATGGATTGGCGGCGCGTGGTCGACGCGGCTGAGCGCGTGCGCGACGTGTTGCACTCGCTCGATCTAGAGTCGTTTGTAAAAACTTCCGGCGGGAAGGGGCTGCACGTGGTGGTGCCGATCGTGCGACGGCATGAATGGCCTGAGATCAAGGCATTTTCGAAGGGCGTGGCACAGCGAATTGCCGATGAGTCACCCGAGCGCTATACCACGAATCCGCTGAAAGCCCGTCGCGTCGGCCGGATTTTTATCGACTATTTGCGCAACGAGCGGGGAGCCACGTCGGTGGCGGCCTACTCGACGCGTGCGCGACAAGGCGCCCCGGTGAGCGTGCCCGTGGAGTGGGACGAACTGAAGACCGACTTGCGCGCCGACCATTTCAACGTTGAGAACTTGCCCGCGCGGCTGAATCAGCTCAAACGTGATCCCTGGGTAGAACTACAAACGATTCACCAGAACTTAACCGCGTCGGCCTTGAAAGCCGTAACGAAAAGCCGGCGCTGAATAACGCGTCGGCCTCATTTGTTTAACCGGCCGCCAACGGCGCCCGCGAGGGCTTCATCTGATAGCGGGCAGTGAAACCGTTGCGAGCTGGACCGTGAGGCATCGGCCGCGCGCCGCCGCTGGCGGCCGAGTTAAACGAGCTGAGTTTATTCGGCTCCTTTACCGTCCACGGCGAGCGCGGTCGCTGCCGGTGGCACACGCCGCCAGTGAACGCGGGCTGCCAAGGATCAGCGGCAACAACGACCAGCCTGACCGGCTGACTTCCCGTTGCCGCCGCTCTTCAGGTGACCACGAGCGACGAATCTCGGCGGCGCGCCGGCGGATCTCGTCGGGACTCGGCACTCCGTTCTCCGTGAAGGACGACGGTTTCTTTTGGGCGAATTGAACTGGGCTACGCGCCATAACTGAACCTCCTTGAAGCGAGGAATGTTGCCGTGTGTTAGCTTTTCCGACCCGATTTTGCCAATTGGGGAATGCAATCGACATGCCAATACACAGAAAAGACCGCCAACGCGGCTGGGATTCCCATTTTTAGGCAGTTTTAGCGCTGTAGGGCAAAGGCGGTACAACCTAACTTACGGGTGTTAGGATAGCGGCGGCGCGCTGCCGGTTTGACCACAAGCGGCAGAAACCGCGACAGATGTCTCAAAATGGGGCATCGGTAGTCAACCGATAGTTGCCGTCGTCTCCGCACCTAGCAAGAATCAAAGTTGTCTCACTTTGTGTTAGGAACATCCTATTACCTCTGAGCCTTCAACGAGCCGTCCTGCCGATAGCGAACTTTCGCAGGCAGCCGTCGCCATGGTCATCGAGCCCGATTGTGGTTGGCAGGGGCTGGGCATTTCGGAACTGTGGCGATCGCGCGAGTTGATCTACTTTCTCGCCTGGCGAGACGTGAAGCTACGTTATCGGCAAACCTTGCTTGGGGCGGCCTGGGCCATGTTGCAACCGACGCTCATGATGCTCGTGTTCACACTTGTCATCGGGCGTCTACCATTCGGCCACACGTCGGACGTTGCTTACCCACTTTTCGCCTTTACAGGCCTGATGGCCTGGAGCTTTTTTGCTACCGCGGTATCCAGCGCCGCTCAGAGCGTGGTGAATGCAGAACGGCTGGTCACGAAAATCTATTTTCCACGGTTGGCAATCCCGGTCGCCGCGGTGGCCGCCGGTGCGGTCGACCTCGCCGCGGCAAGTCTGGTTTGGGTGGCTCTCATGTCCTATTATCATCAGCGGCCTGGTTGGACAATCGTTTTTGCCCCGTTGGCAGTGGTGCTGCTGGCGCTCGCCGCGCTTGGCTCAGGCATTCTGCTGGCTGCGCTAAACGTGCGTTACCGTGACGTACGTTATGCATTGCCCTTTTTCATGCAGCTTTGGCTCTTTGCAACGCCGAGCATCTATTTGGACCGCTCCGTAGACGAAGACGCTACGTCTGCAGTCGCTGCCCAGGATCCTCAGCCCGCCGTGGCAAGCGGCGCCGAAAAGGAAGGTGGCCGCCGAAACTGGTTGGCGCTGAATCCACTTGACGGATTGATCCTGTTTTTCAGGGCTACCCTGCTGGGACGACCGGCGCCGTGGCGTCGCCTGATTTACTCGACGATCGCGGTGCTGGCCCTTTTGCTGGCAGGGGGTCTCTATTTTCGGCGCGTCGAATCTTCGTTTGCCGACGTGATTTAGGAACAGACGAGCCGGTCGCGAGATGCAGCAAGCACCTAAAGTCAGCGTAGCGATGATCGCGTTCAACCAGGAGCGATTCATCGAACAAGCCATTCGAAGTGCGCTGATGCAAAAGACGTCTTTCGAGTTCGAGATTGTCGTCGGCGAAGATGCCTCGACCGATCGGACGCGCGACGCGATTGTGGAGCTTGCCGGAATTCACCCGGACCGCATTCGGCCCGTCTTGCACGACACCAACGTCGGCATGCACCGCAATCTGATCGACGTGCTGGCGCACTGCCGCGGAACCTACGTGGCCTTGTTGGAAGGCGACGATTACTGGACTGACCCGGAAAAACTCCAACGCCAGGCCTGCTTGCTCGATCGCTCGCCGGACGTGGCCGTTTGCCATCACAATGCCACGGCGCTGTACGACGACGGACGAGGCCCGCCGTTCATTTGGCACGCTCGTCGGCCGCGCCGCCTGACCACCGTCGATTCGCTGCTCGACGGCAATGCCATCGTCACCTGCACCGCGATGTTCCGCAACGGGCTTCTGGGCGAATGGCCGGCGTGGTTTACCGCGACGCGCGCGGCTGATTGGCCGCTCCACGTCCTGAACGCGCGGCACGGCAAGATTGCCTATATCGATCGCGTGATGGCCGTATACCGGATTCACGCGGGCGGGGTCTGGTCGTCACTGCCGCAACGACGCACGATCGAAGGCATGATCGCTACCGCTGACTTGATGAAACAGGCGCTCACCGCCCGCCAGTGGAAGCGACTGTCAAAGACCATCACGCGGTGGCACGCCGACCTGGTCGAGTTGATGCTGGCCGAAGGGCGAATCGACGAGGCGATGGGACATGGCTTGCGGCACCTGAGCCGCGCCAGTCGCCTGCGGCTAGCCCACTTTTATCAGGGGCTTGAGCTCGAGCGAGAGGGGCGTCGGTGGCCCGCATTCCGTCACTTCTTTCGGGCAGCCGTCGCCGCCTCGCCGAAGACCCGCGTTAAGCTGAGCGATGTCGCGTTGGCGCTGACGCGAGTTGCCTTTCCCCGGCTGTACCGCGCGTCAAGAACCATTTGGCGGCGCGGCCGAGCGGTGCCGCGCTCGCCGGCAGGGTCGCCGGACGCGGCGCGTTAGGAGTCGGTTGATGTCGTGCCTGGTGTGCTTGGAGAACGTATCGAAAAAGTATTTGTTGCCGACGCGCGCGCCGGCGCCATATCGCACGTTGCGCGAAGAAATTGCGCGGGCGGGCGCGGCCGCTTTGCGCGGGCTGCGTCGCCCGGCGGCGGACGCTGGCCAGGAACTTTGGGCACTTCGCAACTTGTCGCTCGAGGTGGCCGATGGCGAGGTATTGGGCGTCATCGGCCGCAATGGCGCAGGCAAGTCCACTTTGCTTAAGTTGCTCAGCCGCATTACGCCGCCCACGGAGGGCCGTATCCGCCTACGAGGCCGTCTGAGTTGTTTGTTGGAAGTCGGCACCGGATTTCATCCGGAGCTGACCGGCAGGGAAAACATTTTCCTGAACGGGGCCATTTTGGGAATGAGCCGGCGCGAGATTGCGGCCAGGTTCGATGAGATTGTCGCTTTTGCCGACGGCGAGCGGTTTCTCGACATGCCGGTCAAGCATTATTCCAGCGGCATGCAAATGCGGTTGGCGTTCGCCGTCGCCGCGCATCTCGATCCGGAAATTCTGCTGATCGATGAGGTGCTCGCGGTCGGCGACGCAGCCTTTCAGCGCAAATGCCTAAGCCGGATTGAATGCCTGGCCGACGGCGGCCGCGCAATTATTTTCGTGAGCCACAACATGTCGGCCGTGCAAGCGCTTGCGACCCGCGTGGTTTGGTTGGAAAGCGGTTCGCTCCGCCAAATGGGACCGCCGCATGAAGTGGTTCAAAAGTATCTGTCCGACGATACGATGGCCGCGAACGTGCGCACCTGGGACGATCCGGCGACCGCTCCCGGCAGCGAAGTTGCCCGCTTGCGAAGGGTGAGCGTTTATCCGGCGGACGGCGGTGTCTCCGAAGTGATCACCGTCGATACGGCACTGACCCTGGAATTCGAATACCGGAACCTGGTGGAAGGCGCTCGATTGAACCTGAGCGTGTCACTGATTAATACGGAAGGCGTCACGGTTTTTAATTCGTTTCCGGTTGCGGGGCACGACTACTACGACCAGCCATTCCCTCGGGGGATCTTCCGCAGTCGCTGCCGCGTCCCGGCCCACTTGCTCAACGACGGCGTCTACTTCGTGCAATTACTCGTGGTCGCCGATCAAGCGTACGTGCTTAGCCGGCACGATGCGATCTTGTCGTTCTCCGTGGCGGACAGTTCCGAGCGGCGCACGAGCTGGCACGGCAAATGGCTTGGAGTCGTGCGTCCGGCGCTCGATTGGGAGACGGAATGGGTTTCGCGGTTGGACAACAGCGGAGATGGCACGGCGTGAAAACAAAATTAAACGAGTTGGCGATCTTTGGCGGGCGGCCCGAGTTTGCCGAACCTTTGCACGTCGGCCGCCCCAACATTGGCGACCGACGGCGGCTTTTCGAGCGGCTCAGCGGGGCACTCGACCGGCATTGGCTATCGAACGACGGTCCGTTAGTCCGCGAGTTTGAATCGCGCGTCGCCAGTCTGCTCGGCGTCGAGCACTGTGTGGCCGTCGGCAACGGCACCGCCGCGCTGGAGATTCTCTTCCGGGCGGCCGACCTCAGCGGTGAAGTGGTCATGCCCTCGTTTACGTTTGTGGCAACCGCCCACGCCGCGCGTTGGCTGGGACTGGAACCGGTGTTTTGCGACATTGACCCCGAGACGCACCGCATAGACCCGCCTCTCGTTGAGCGGCTGATTACGCCGCGGACGAGTGCCATCGTAGCCGTACATCTTTGGGGACGGCCCGGCGAAGTGGCCGCCCTGGAAGAGATCGCGGCGCGGCATAACCTCAAGCTCGTGTTCGATGCGGCCCACGCCTTTGGCTGCTCGTACCGCGGTCGCATGGTGGGCGGATTCGGACTGGCCGAAATTTTCAGCTTCCACCCCACGAAATTCGTCAACGCCTTCGAAGGCGGCGCGGTGACGACCAACGACCGCGCCTTGGCCGACCGCTTGCGACTCATGCGGAACTTCGGCTTCTCCGGGTATGATCGCGTGGCCGACTTGGGAATCAACGCCAAGATGAACGAGGCGGCGGCGGCGATGGCCCTCACCAACCTCGACAGCATGGACGACTTCATCGCAGTCAACCAGCGGAATTATCAGGCGTATTGCCGCGAGCTTCATGCGCTGCCAGGCATCCGCGTGCTGCCTTACGATGAACAGGAAAAGTGCAACTTCCAGTACGTGGTGATCGAAGTGGGCCCTGACTGCGGCCTGCCGCGCGACCAGCTCGTGGCTCTGCTCTGGAGCGAAAACGTTCTTGCCAGGCGCTACTTCTATCCCGGCTGCCACCGCGCGGTTCCCTACCGTGAACCACATGGCCAGAGCGAACGGCAGTTGCCGGCTACGGAGGAAGTGTCGCGCCGGGTGCTGTTGCTCCCTACCGGCGCCGCGGTGCAACCCGCCGAAATCGCCGCGGTGGCGGCGCTCATGCGATTGGCGGTGCGGCACGCGGCCGAGGTTGCCGATGAATTCAAGCGGCGGCCGCCCACACTACCCGCGGCACTGCCCATTGAGTAATAAACAGGGCATCGAGCCATTCCGAGCTAAGCCGGCGACCAGGGCGCGTCGAGCGTGCGAATGACGCGAGCTGGTATGCCGACGACCACCGTCAACGGCGGAACGTCGTGTACCACGACCGCCCCCGCGCCAATCACCGCGTTCGCTCCGACGTGGATGCGCTCCCGCACGGTGGCGCCGATGCCCACCCAGGCGCCGCGGTCGACGGTGACGTTGCCGCCGAGCCGAGCGCCCGGGCAAATGGTGGCGCCCTCGCCTAGCGTGCAGCCATGATCGACACTCGCCAAAGTATTGACGATGGTCGCCAGTCCCAAACGGGCGCCGGGATTAACGACTCCGCCGGCCATCACGACCGAACCAGGACCAACAGCGACGTCGCAGGCAATCACGGCCCGCGGATGAACGGCAGTCGCCAGTTCGAGACCATGCGACCTCGACAACTCGGCCAATTGAAGTCGTACATGCGGACTTCCTATCGCGATGAGCACGGCCGCAATGCCCTGGTCAGCCAACGACGGCAAGGCCGCGCGCCCTCCCAATACCGTAGCGTCATGCCATTCGACCGCGTCGCCGCTTCGGCGTGAGTCGTCCAAAAAGCCGACAATCGAATAGCGGTTCTCCAGCCGCACAATGTCCGCCACGACACGAGCGTGCCCGGAGGTGCCCCAGATGACCAGCGACCGTCTCGCATTTGACTCGACCATGATCGTATTATAGCTGATGTGTACTGACCAACTAACCTAGGAATTTCGGTCATGAGGGCATGTTTTGTTTGCCCGTATGCCTACCCGCTTTTCAATCCCGATGCTCCGGGCCGGTTTGGCGGCGCCGAGGTCTACGCCTGGCTTTTTGCACGGCAACTCGCTCGCCGGCCAGGATATCAAGTCTCATTCGCCGTGTTTGATTGCGGCCAGCCACAGCACGAGCGCGTCGACGGTGTCGAGCTGTTTACGTTGCCTTCGCCTGCCCGGTGGAGTGAGCGTTTCTTGGAGCGGCTTCGGCCGGCGGTTCAACGGCGGAGCACGTTTCCCTGGCTGACGGTCAGCTCGTGGTCTGCCTCTCTGGCCTGGCAACTCCCGCTAGGCGGGGTGGCCTGGGCAGACGCTCGTCTGAGCAAAGAAATTTACCTTCATCGCTTTGACGTCGCCCAACGGCGTCACGCACTCGAGCAGGCGGCGGCGGACGTCTATCTGACCTTCGGCGTGCATCACGTTACCGCCGAGGTGGTTGCTTATTGCCGCCGCGCCGCGCGTAAGAGCCTGTTGATGATTCAGTCGGACTACGATCTGCTGTCGCAATATCGTCGCGGTTCGCGTGCCCTCAACCTTTATGCCGAGCCCGGACACCTCTGCCACTATGGATTGGCACATGCCGATTTGATTATCGCGCAAACCACCGAACAGCAAGCGTTGCTAGGGGAGCGATTTAAGCGAGAGAGTACGTTGATAGCCCAGCCGATTGATCTCCACGAACCCGCGCCGCAAGCGCCAGCCGACTTACCGGAACGATTCGTGCTGTGGATCGGAAAGGCGGACGATTACAAGCGGCCCTATCTCTGCCTGGACCTCGCGCGGCTCTGCGCGCCCACGCCGTTCGTCATGATCGTAAATCGGGGGCAGCCGGAGATCTTTCAATCAGTGGTGGATCGTTTGCCCCCGAACGTCCGGTTGATCGAGTTCGTGCCCTTCCATCTGATCGAGGGCTACGTCAGCCGCGCCACCCTGCTGGTGAACACGTCGGCCTATGAAGGGTTTCCGCACGTTTTTCTACAAGCGGGCAAATACGGCGTTCCGGTGGTGGCCTTGTCGGTCGACCCCGACGGCCTTCTCTCGCGACGTGCGGGTGGAATCGTGGCGCATGACGACTTGCCGGCCATGGCCGAGGCGGTGCGGCATCTGCTCTCGAACGATGCCGAGCGCCAGCGACTGGGCGCCAACTTGCAGAG
The DNA here is from genome assembly GCA_035694685.1 of Pirellulales bacterium. Classification (GTDB taxonomy): domain Bacteria; phylum Planctomycetota; class Planctomycetia; order Pirellulales; family JAICIG01; genus DASSFG01. Next base: position 22,017 of record DASSFG010000305.1, on the reverse strand, counting down.
TTACGCGCGCTCGCGCCACCAAGCCGCAGAAAAGGCTGAAGAACTGGCCAGGGCGATCGAGCAACTTGTGCTCTAAGTCGCTCAGGCGGACGGAGCCGTTGACAATTGCCGTTCGAGCGAGGGCAGATTACGCTCAGAGCATGCCAAGGCTACCGAGACGCGTCTATGAAAAGTGCATACTCGCAGGCAAGGGAGTCTGGCGTCGCGCCCGACTGGCCGTGCGCCGTCGGCAAGTTGCCGCCGCCGTCGCGCGAAAGCCGTGGCCCCTGCTTCTGCACTTTGGGTGCGGCGCCAACTACCTCGAAGACTGGGTGAATCTCGACGGACAGCGCTTGCCGCGTGTCGACATCGTGTGGGATCTGAATGACGGCCTGCCTTTGCCTGACGGGAGTTGCCGCCTGGTTTATTCTGAGCACGTACTGGAGCATTTTCCCGTGGACCGTGGAGTGGCACTGCTGGCCGAGTGCCGCCGCGTCCTGGCGCCGAGTGGCACGTTACGAATTGCGATGCCGTCGTTGGAGTACCTGGTGAGCAAATACGTGTCGTCGGATTGGCGCGATCAGGACTGGCTCCGCTGGCCGCAATTTGAGTTTATCCAGACGCGCGCGGAAATGCTGAACATCGCGTTTCGAAGCTGGGGACACGCCTGGTTGTACGACCGCGAGGAACTCCACCGCCGCTTGCGCGAAGCGGGGTTTGAGGCAGTCGCCGATGTTGCTTGGGGCCAAAGCAACATCTCCGAGCTATGCAGTGTGGAGACGCGAGACGACTCGAGGCTGATCTGCGAGGCTCGCAACCCTGAGCGCTAATTGTCGTCGTCGAACTCCGCGTCCGGACGGATATCGCGGTACCAGGCTTTCCAGTATTGGATGGCTGCTTTTTGCGCCTCGGCATCAGCACCGCCGAATTGCCCGGCGGGCGGGAACTTGCGCGCAATAAATCGCAAAGCGTCAGTAGCGGCCAAAAAAATTTGCGGATCCTTATCGCGCAGCGATTCGACCAAGAGCGGCACGTTGTCGAGATTCCGGGTTCGCCCCAGTAACTTGAGCGCCGCCGCTCGGGCCTCGGGCGACTGCCCCTCAGCCATTTTGCGCAGCCGCTTTTGCAGTTCCGTTTGCCGGTCGCCCTCTTCGACCAGGCTTTGCTCCTCCATGCCTCGCACGGCTTCCTCGAATTTCGGATCGTTGGGGTCGGCAAGCTTTTGCAGCAACTCCATGGCCGGACCTTTGAGCGCCTTCGCACGCAGACTGCCTTGAACCAACTCCAGGTCACTGGCATTTTCCGGCAGCCCGCGTCCACCGACCAGCAATCCACCGCCAAACGCCTTGGCGTGCGAGATGATCTTCTGCGTCGAGCGGAACAAAAACAATAGCGCGAAGGCGGTATTGGGGGCGGTCATTTCATACTGGGTCGCCTCCCAACTCCCGTCCTTGCCCTGGACTTTCGCCAGATGTGCATAACCGTCGTCGTACCACTTGTTGTCGTCCTTGGGCGCACCTGGCAGCTCGGCGAGAAAGCTCTTATAGCGCTCGAAAGCATACATGTAGTAATACGTCCAAAGGTTGCCAGTGGGGTCGAGATCGACCTTGTAATTGGGCGTATAGTGGCTGGCAACCCATCCCTGTCCGCGTCGAAGCGCCTCGCTGACCAGGTTGAGATCGATACTCTTTGCTAGCGATTCTTGCTTGACCACTTTTTTCAATTGTGTCGGCCCCGTCGCGGCTTCCTTCTCAGCGAACAACCGGGTCGACACAGCGCAAATCGTGAGGCTTCCCAGGGCCGCCGCCGTCATGCTCTGCCGGACGGCTTCCTGTTTCGTGAGGGTGAAACTACCGGGATCCACCCCTTGATAGCCATATCCGCCCGAGGGGTCTTGCGTGCGCAGCAGCCAATTGATCAAACGCTCCCAATTCTCGACGGGAACCGCCAGGCCAACCATCTGGCATGCCCACATGCCTAAGGCGCCGTATTGGGTCATCGAGGTGTCGCCGGTCGGTTTGCTCGGATAACCAAAGCCACCGTGGGGCTTCTGGGCACTAAGTAGGATGTTCAGCAGCGCTTCCATTTCCGGTTTGAAGTCGCCAGCGTGTGCCATTTCCAGGTCGAGCAGGAAAAGCAGCGTGATGCCGATGTCATAAATCTCCTCTTCGCAGCGAACGCGGTTCTCTTTGACGCAGGCACGAATGACGGCGATTGCCTCGGTGACCTTGGGATGGTTTTTTCCGTTCTCGCCGTACTGTTTGAGGATGCACATACCGATCAGCGACTGCATGCCCGGATGTTTTTCCCAATTCCCGGTTTTGGCCGACTCGAGATACTTGATTCCCTTGGCAATGACCTGCTTCACCTCGGGACTTTCGGGCGTGAGGGCACGGGCATCGGAAGCCGCAGATAAACAGGCAGCGACAACAAGTGCAGCGACCAAAGCCGCCGACCGCCGACTGATTGGCGCGAAGCGCCAGTCATGGGAGATATGGGCATTCATGATTGGGGACCAGGCAAGCGGGATTTGCCGTAAGCGATACCCTCAATGCTAGGTGTTTGTCGAAGAAGATGTCAAGCTGTCTCAGATCACAGCGGCCCTTCCGCCCGGCCCCTACCCAGTTTTCCGGCAATTCGTTATGCTGCCAAGCGCGATGTCTTCCACGCTGTAAACCTTCAGGAGGTGAATGCCATGGCCTATACCGTTCCGCCGCTGCCTTACGCTTTCGACGCGCTGGAGCCCCACATCGACGCCAAGACGATGGAGATTCATCACGACAAGCACCACGCCGCTTACGTGACGAACGTCAACAACGCCCTCGGCAATTCCGACTTGGGCAACCAGTCGATCGAGTCGCTGTGCGCCAATATTGACAAAGTGCCCGAAAACATCCGGCAAGCGGTGCGCAACAATGGCGGCGGCCACGCCAACCACTCGCTTTTCTGGACCATCATGGGCCCCAAGGCGGGCGGCGAACCGAGCGGCCCCCTGGCCGACGCCATTAAAAGCGAGCTGGGCGGTTTCGACGCTTTCAAAGACGCCTTCAGCAAAGCGGGCATGGGCCGCTTCGGCAGCGGCTGGGCCTGGCTGAGCCTCGACAAGAGCAAGAAACTGGTGGTCGAAAGCACTCCCAACCAGGACAACCCCTTGATGCACGGCAACACGCCGATTCTGGGTTGCGACGTCTGGGAGCACGCCTACTACCTCAAGTATCAAAACCGCCGCGCCGACTATCTCGCCGCCTGGTGGAACGTCGTCAACTGGACAGCAGTGGGCGAGCGATTTGCGCAGGCCAAGAAGTAGGTCAGTCGCGATCGTAAGTGCTTTCTCAGAATGGCAGAGCTGCGCGATGTCGATCCGGCTGATTTGCGTGTTCCGCCATCGCGCCAACAAGGAGCGGATCCTGCCAAGCTTGCTCGGCAAATCGCGCTCTTTGGCCGCAGCGCGAACGGTATGCCGCCGCCTTGGGTTTATGAGGGTGCGGATGGCGTCCTCATGTTGTATAATGGTGTGACACGTGCAAGCCGCATCGCGAAGCTCGCCCCAGGGACCACGATCCACGTCGAAGTGATCGGAAAGCTGCCGCGACCTTTCGCCTCGGCCCCGAAAATCGGAGATTTGCTGCCATGACATCGGACCTACAGCATCAAGCGATCTCCATGTTGGCTGAGCTCTGGTCGTTGTCGCCCGACGTTCGTCTTGGCCAATTGCTGGCCCATCTCGGATTTCTCGGAGAAATCCATGTAGGTCGGGGACTCGGTTATATCGACGACGACGAGCTGATGGCCGTAATGAGCCGCCATCTACAGGAGCTTGTTGTGCGTCAGCATGGCGCCGAAGACGAGCGGCAGGACAGTGGGCCGACCATTTCAGTGTCAGGTAGTTCATTGCCCCCGATGGAAGCCTCGCCAGCCGATATTTCTCGCTGAAGACGGAACCTGACATCTGCGTTCGACGATCGAACCGACCAACGTGCCGCCAGGCTGAGCTTACCTGCCGTCACGTCGCGTAAACAATAAGCCGCGTAAGCAAAGCTATGAGCAAACCAACCCGGCCGAGATCTCGCGCGATGCTAGACCGCCCAGGCTCCGAGGCTCGCCAGGCGCGCGGTGAAGCCAATGCCGCCGCGGAAGGTGAACGGCTGCAAAAGGTGATGGCCGCGGCAGGCATCGGCAGCCGGCGACGTTGCGAAGAATTGATTCTGGCCGGTCGTGTTGAAGTCGATCGCCGCACCGTTCGCAAGCTCGGCACGCGCGTCGATGCCGAACGGCAGGAAATCCGGGTCGACGGCGCGGCGCTGCAGCCGACGCGGCGCGCCTATTACCTTGTCAACAAGCCTGTCGGCATTGTTTCAACCAACTTCGATCCCTCCGGCAGGCCACGGGTGATCGACCTGTTGCCGGCAACCAAAGAGCGGTTGTTTACCGTCGGCCGCCTCGATCTGTCGAGCGAAGGGCTGATGCTGGTCACCAACGACGGCGAGTTGGCCAACCGGCTGACGCATCCGCGGTATGGCGTCGAAAAGACCTACCACGCCCTGGTTGCCGGTAATCCGAATGCTGAAGTGCTCGAATCACTGCGGCGGGGCGTGCGGCTGGCGGAGGGCGTGGCACGCGTGGCGAGCGTCAAAGTCCGCAACGAGCTGAAGCAAAGCACCTTGTTGGAAATCGTGCTGGCCGAAGGCCGCAATCGTGAGATTCGCCGCATCTTGGCAAAGGTGGGCCATAAAGTCATGCGGCTCAAACGAGTGGCGATCGGCCCCTTGCGCCTCAAAGACATTGCTCCCGGCGAATGGCGCCCTTTGCGTCGCGACGAATTGGCGGCTTTACGCAAGGCCCGCGGAACGTCGGCAGGCAAGCCGCGTCGCAGCAAACGCATCTCCTCACCGACCGCAAGTCGTGAGCGGCCTGCGGCCCCCAGCGGTCCACCAGGCGAACGGCGCAAGCGATCGGCTCAAAAAAAGGGAGCTCGTTTCCGACCAGGCGAGCGGCGATGAATGGTTCCGCTGTGCAGCCCCACGCAAACTATGCCGATCGTGCCTGGTTTGGCGCGGTGACGGTCGAAGAAAACGTTCGGCTGGCTCGCGATACGTATCGCCTTCGCGTGCGCTGTCCCGAAATTGCCGGGAAGATCGTTCCCGGTCAATTCGTCATGTTACGGCTCGCGGGATACGACGATCCGTTGCTGGGCCGACCGCTGGCGCTCTACGACACCGTGCTCGACTCCGCGGGCCGTCCGATCGGAATCGACCTTGTTTATTTGGTCACCGGCAAGCTCACGGGCAAACTCGCAAGCTGTTCGCCGGGCCAAACGCTCGAAGTTTGGGGGCCGCTGGGCAACGGCTTTTCGCCCGAACCAGCCCAGCACCTGATCATGGTTGCCGGCGGCATCGGGCAAACGCCCTTCGTGGCTGTCACGCGCGAAGCGCTCGGCCGTCGAGCGTACGGCGAATGGCCGCGCACGGCTCCCTGGGCCGAGCGAGTCACGCTCTGCTACGGCGCGCGCATGCGCGATTACCTGGCCGGCATCGACGACTTCGAGCGGGCGGGAGCGATGGTGCGCGTGAGCACCGACGACGGTACCGCCGGCCAACGCGGGCTGGTAACGGCCCTGCTCGACGAGTTGCTCGCCGCAGAAATTGACGTCGCCGCGTGCCGTGTGGTCTGTTGTGGTCCCGAGCCAATGATGGCGGCGGTGGCCGAGATGACAGCGTCGTATCGTGTGCGCTGCCAGCTTTCGCTGGAAACACCGATGGCTTGCGGCATCGGCGTCTGTTTCACCTGTGTGGCCCGCGTGCGCGACGACCGCGGCGGTTGGGACTATCGCCGCACCTGTATCGAAGGCCCGGTGTTCGACGCTCAATCCATCCTGTTTGACAAAGCAGTACCGCCGGAATCGAAGTCGGTGACGATCGTTTAACCGCAGGGCCAGCGGCCCGCGCGAGGATCGCCCCCGCGCGGGCCGCACCCAGAGGGTACCCGCCTGCGGTTAAACGAAGGCGCGGCACTCCGCTCGTCTGCCTTGTTTCGCCCGTCGCTCGCAACTACACTCGTGACAATCCACAGGAGCGACACCCATGCGTGCATTTCTAGCGGTTGCAGTATTACTCACACTTGTGATTTCTGGCAGCCGATCGGCTGCGGCGGAGGAAAACATGCCGGTCGAGAAGTCGACGTTTGGCAAGCTGCCCGACGGGCGCGAAGTCGAGCAGTATACGCTGTCGAACGGCGGCGGCATCACGGCCAAAATCATCACCTACGGCGCCATTCTCACTTCATTCGAGATGCGTGATCGCCAGGGCAAGCGGGGCGAGGTCACGCTCGGCTTCGACTCATTGGAACCGTACCTGATGGGGCATCCCTATTTCGGCGCCACGGTCGGGCGCTTCGCCAATCGCATTGCCAAAGGCCGATTCACGATCGATGGCGCCGAATATCAGCTCGCCACCAATAACGGCCCCAATCATCTGCACGGCGGCGTCAAGGGCTTCGACAAAGCTCCTTGGAAGGCCGAGCCGCTCGACGGCGGCGCCGGCGTAAAGCTGACACACGTCAGTCCCGATGGCGATGAAGGCTATCCCGGCAAGCTGTCGGTGACCGTGGTCTATACGTTGACCGACGACAATGAGCTGCGCATCGACTATACCGCCACTACCGACAAGACCACACCCATTAACCTAACGAACCACACCTATTGGAACCTGGCCGACGGCGGCAAGAGCGACGTGCTGGGCCACGTCTTAACGCTCAATGCCGATCGTTATCTGCCGGTCGATGCCAACCTGATCCCAACGGGCGAGCTGAAAAGCGTGCGGGGCACGCCAATGGATTTCACCATGCCGAAGGCCATCGGTGAGCGAATTGCTCAGGTGCCCGGCGAGCCGAATGGCTATGACCATTGCTACGTGCTCAATCAGCACTCGCCTGGCAAACTGACGCTGGCTGCACGAGTGAAGGAACCAACCAGCGGACGCGTGATGGAGATCTTCACCACGGAACCTGCCATTCAGCTTTATACCGGCAATTTCCTGGACGGCTCGCTTGAATCACGCGGGGCGGTGTACAAGCAGCACCACGCCTTCTGTCTCGAAGCCGAGCACTATCCCGACGCCGTCAACCAGCCGACCTTCCCCTCGGTGCTTTTGCAGCCTGGCGAGACCTATCGCCAGACGACGATTCACAAGTTTCGAATAGAGTGATTCATAGGTGACTTTGGTGAATACTTCTGGAGGCGGTTCGGGAACAGGCTCCTTCTCGCCGCTCGCGGGCCGGACGACCGTCTTGAAACCCTGTCTCGCTTCCACCAGCGAGGGAGCTTTGGTCACCTGGCCCTGAATCACCTGACCTTGAACCGGACCAGGAGGGTTTGCCGGCGATGGTGAGTCGCTGCGACCGCAACCGGCAACGGCCAACACGACTCCTAGAAGAGCTGCGCAATAAAAGGCCCTCTTGGCAGTAAGGCAATTGCTCGCAGGTCGTCGCCCTGGCATGGTTGTCAGCTCCCTTTCGTCTTTCCAAGAAAATGAACGCACACGACGCCGAGCTTACGTGCCCTAGCTGCCGGTGTAAAGAAGCTTGATCCTGGCACGTCAATCGGCGCCCTACGCGCGGTCGAAGGGGAAGGGAAGAACCTCGGCGATGTCGCTCGCGCCGGCAACGAGCATGACCACGCGGTCGAAACCCATCGCGACGCCGGCACATGCCGGCAAACCGGCCTCCATTGCGGCCAGTAAGCGGCTTTCTTCCGGCAAGGGGGCCTGACCTTGGGCACGGCGGTGGCGATTGTTCTCGCGGTTGCGCTCGCGCAAGATTCCCGCGTCGAGCAGTTCGTGATATCCGTTCGCCAACTCGATGCCATCCACGTAAAGCTCAAATCGTTCGGCCACGGCGGGCGGGCCGGGGCGGACTTTGGCTAAGGCAGCCTGACTGGCCGGATAATCGTAAAGGATCACCGGTTTGCCGAGGCCTAAATTCGGTTCGACTAGCTCCACCAGGAGCAGGTCGAGCCATGCGTCGCGATCGTCGCTCGTCATGGAGTCGGGCACCTCCCCGCCGCGTTGGTTCGCTACCTCGCGCAAAGCCGGCGCAGTGGCAGCATGCGGATCGATGCCGGTGTATTGCCTAAAAGCCGCTTGGTAGGTCATCGTTTCGGCGAGACCGCGGCCGAGCAGTGCGTCGCCCAGTTCGCTGAGCAATTGTACGCCCGCAGCCATGTTGTCGCCGGGGCGGTACCATTCGACCATCGTGAACTCGGGATTGTGCCGCGGCCCCCGCTCGGACTGGCGAAAAGCGTGCGTCACTTGAAAGATCGGGCCGCTGCCCGCCGCCAAGAGCCGCTTCATGGCGAATTCGGGCGACGTTTGCAGCCACATCCGACGCGACGTGCCGCCGCACGGCATATCGACGGCAAAGGGTTCCAAATGGCGATCGACCACCACGTCGGCCGAGAGTAGCGGCGTCTCGATCTCGACAAATCCGCGCTCGTGAAAGAAGGCGCGCAGCTTGCGCAGCAACTCGTCACGCAAGCGAAGCATTTCCCAGGTCGCGGTCGGACGCCAGCTCACTCCTTGGCCCGTTCGAGATACTCGCCTGTGCGGGTGTCGATTTTGATCAGGTCGCCGATGTCGACAAACGCGGGGCAGACCATTTCGGCGCCTGTCTCGAGCTTGACCGGCTTGGTCAGGTTGGTGGCGGTATTGCCGCGCACTGCCGGCTCGCAGTATTCGATTCGCAGCACCACGTGGTTGGGCGGGGTCACGGAAATGGGGTTGTTGTTGAACAACACCATGTTGCAGACCATCCCCTCTTTGAGATACTTCCAGGCATCGTCGACCTGGTCGGCGTTCAGCTCGTATTGCTCGTAGCTGGAGTTGTCCATGAACACGAAGGCGTCGCCCTGGCGGTAAAGATACTGGGCGGCAATTTCGGCCACGTCGGCGGCTTCGAGCGAGTCGCCGCCTTTGTAGGTGCGTTCGAGCACGGTGTTGCGCAGGAGGTTGCGCAGCTTGCACTTATAAAGGGCATTGCCTTTGCCGGGCTTCACAAAGTTGCACTCGATCATCATATAGGGATCGCCGTCGATTTGGACCTTCAATCCCTTCTTAAATTCGCTAGTGTTGTAACTGGGCACGATCGGTTTCCTAGTCTCCCAAACGTCAATCCATACGGAACGAATCCTTGATTATACCGGCCCCCCCGCCGCCTGTCGGCGCGGAAATCGAAAAAAAGCCCCCCTGCTGGCAGAGCTCGCTGAAGGAGGCTGTCCGGGATCCCGCCGAGCTTTGCCGCCTGCTGCGGCTGCCGGAGCATTACATCGCTTCGGCCCGTCGCGCCGCCCGCGACTTTCCGCTCTTCGCGCCGCGAGGTTTTGTCTCCCGCATGCGGCCGGGCGATCCGCTCGACCCGCTGCTGCTGCAAGTGCTGCCGCTCAGCGACGAATTGAGCGAGGCACCGCACTTCGTGGCCGACCCGGTGGGCGATCGTCAGGCGGAAACCGCCCCCGGCTTGCTCCATAAGTATTACGGACGCGTGCTCTTGGTGACAACCGGGGCCTGCGCCGTTCACTGCCGCTATTGCTTCCGTCGCCACTTTCCTTATTCCGACGGGCCCCATTCGCTGACGGCCTGGCAGCCGGCACTCGATCAGATCGCGGCCGATCCGACGATCGAAGAGGTCATTCTCAGCGGCGGCGATCCGCTCACGCTCGTCGACGCCTGGCTCGCTCAGTTGGTCGGGCAGATTGGTGAGATTCCGCACGTTCGCCGGCTGCGAATTCACACTCGGTTGCCGATCGTGCTGCCCGAACGAGTATGCCCGGAGCTACTGGATTGGCTTTGCGGAACGCGGCTGACGCCGATCGTGGTCGTTCACGCGAATCACCCGGCGGAGCTTTGCTCGGAGGTGGCCGCGGCCCTCTCGCAGTTGGCCGATCGGGGCGTCGTGCTTCTTAATCAAGCGGTGCTGTTGCGGCGCATCAACGATAATGCCGACGTGCTCGTCGAGCTTTGCCGCCGGCTGGTCGAGTTGCGCGTGATGCCATACTATCTACACCAGTTGGACCGCGTCAGGGGAGCGGCGCATTTCGAGGTCCCGGAGTCGGCCGGCCGCGAAATCACGGCCGAGTTACGGCGACGTTTGCCCGGCTATGCGGTGCCGCGCTACGTGCGCGAAACGCCGGGCGCCGCCTACAAGGAGCCAATTGACGGCCGTGGAACGGAATTCGTTCCGTCTTGAACGTGGGAAATGGAATGCTGTACAAGAGCGGGTAAAGTGGTGTTGCTCGTGTAGGGTGGGACAAGCGAGCTTGCGAGCGCCGGCCCACCAGGAAATGACGAATGTCTAATGACGAACGACGAAAGAAGCCCGAATGACTAAGCCAGAATGGCCAAGCTCAGAGGCATTCGTCATTCGGATTTCGTCATTCTTTCGTCATTCGTCATTCGTCATTCGACATTCCGGGATGGCGAGCCGGCGCTCGTTCCCCTTGCTTGTCCCACCCTACGATGACGCTCGCCGTTTGCCTACCGGCACCTTCCGGCGTTACCATATTGGACGACTCGCTTTGATCTAGATCCCAAAAGTCTTCCCACACGGAGAACCCATCGTGGTCGCTTCCCGCAAGGTCGTGACAATTTTCTCTCTGCTGACCGTGACCTCTTTGGCGATGGCCGCGCAGGCGGAAACGCGCTGGCCGCGGTGGCGCGGGCCCAATGGCGATGGACATTCGGCCGAAGCCGAGCTGCCGGTCAAATGGGACGATGACGACGTCGCTTGGAAAACGCCGCTGCCGGGCGTCGGGGAGTCGTCGCCGGTCATCTGGGACGAGAAGATTTTCTTGACCGCCGCCGAAAACGGCGGCCGCCAGCGCAGCGTACTCTGCCTCGATCGCCGCGATGGCCGCCTGCTTTGGAAACAGACGATTGAGTTCGACGGGCAGCCGGAAGAACTGCACAAAATGAATACTTTCGCCTCGCCGACTTGCGTGACCGACGGCGAAGTAGTGATCGCCTTCTTCGGCCGTGCGGGATTGCACGCGTTTTCGCTCGACGGGGAGCTCCTTTGGTCGAACGATCTCGGCACGTTCGACAACCCTTGGGGAGTGGGCGCGTCGCCAGTGCTCGTTGGTGGCCTGGTGATTCAAAACGGCGATGCGGACAGCGACGCCTTTTTGGCCGCCTACGATAAGCAAACCGGCAAGACGGTGTGGCGCGTCAAGCGGCCCGATCATCGCGGCTGGAGCACGCCCATTCTGCTCAACGTCGACGGCCGGCAGGAATTGGTGCTCAACGGTCACGAAGGGGTGACGGCTTACGAGCCAGCCTCGGTCGAGCAGCTTTGGTTCTGCGCCAGTTTCAACGGGCGCGGCGAGCCGACTGCGACGCCCGGCGGTGGCCTCGTTTACCTCGTGAACGGCTTGGCCGGCGACATCTATGCCGTTAAGCCGGGAGGCAAAGGCGATGTCACCAAAACCCGGATGGCATGGCACACGCCGCGCAAGTCCCGCCGCGATTTGCCCTCGCCGATCATGATTGACCCGTACCTCCTGGTTACCAGCATGGAGGGGCTGGCCACATGCTACCAGGCCTCCAACGGCGAGGTGCTTTGGCAAGAACGTCTTGGCGGCAACTTTTCGGCGTCGCCGATGGCGGCCGTGGGGCTGGCTTATTTTCTCAGCGAAGACGGCAGCGTGCTGGTGGTCAAGCCGGGACCGCGTTTCGAGGCGGTGGCGCGCAACAAGATCAATGCGGAAGGCGACGAGGTATTTCGCGCGTCTCCCGCACCCTGCGAAGGGCAACTCTTCTTGCGCAGCGATCGTGCGCTGTACTGCATTGGCCGGCGCTTGGATGCGACGGCCGCCAAGTAACTTATGGACGGCCCCACGATCGTGCTGGCGGCCCTGCTAACGGCGCTGAGCGTGGCGGCCTGGACGGCCATCGCCAGGCGTTGGCGCAAAGGGCTGCCCAGTTTGCCGCTGACACCTCGCCGCCCGGCGCCGTGGAAGGGCATCGACGTGCTCTTCGTCGCGCTTGTCTATCTGTTATCGCATGTCGCCTGCCAGTTTCTCGTGGCGATGTGGATGCCCGGCCTTTCTGGAGGCGGCACAGACAGCGCTGAACAGTTCACGGCGGCCTTGGCTATCGGCATGGTGGCGAGCCTTTTGGCTTGCGGCTTCGCCGTCGTTTGGCTTTCGATCCGGGCGCAGGTCACGGCCGAGGATCTTGGCTGGCGCAGTGATTATCCGCTGGCTGACGTACGCCTGGGGCTGGTCGCCTTTGCGGCAGTCGCCGCACCGGTCTATGGCTTGCAAGCATTTCTTTCACAGTTCGTGGAGGAACAGCATCCCATCATCGAGATTCTACAGAAGCATCCCTCGCCGTTGCTCTACCTGCTGGGTGGCCTATCGGCGGTGGTCGTGGCCCCGATTGCCGAGGAGTTTTTTTTTCGCGCGTTGCTGCAAGGCTGGTTGGAAACGCTGCTCTCGCCGTTTGAAATGCCGCTGTCCGAGGCGGGCACGCTTGAACACCGACCGTGGCCGGGCGCGATCGTGGTGGCTTCCCTGATGTTTGCCGCCTTGCACCTTGGGCAGGGAGCGGCGCCCATACCGCTATTTTTTCTCTCCTTGGCGTTAGGCTATCTCTACCAGCGCACGCATCGCCTGGTGCCGTGCATCACGCTGCACTTTTGCATCAACGCCTGCAGTTTCGCACTGCTGTGCTTCTCGAGGTAGTGCTTCGATAATCCTTGGTGGCAGTGGTGTAAAATGGTCGGGAATGTTCAGGGCATGAGCCGGCTTTAGCCGGCTTTTTTTGGTCTGCCACCAGCTTTAGCTGGTGGTCTGCGGAAGTTTATGAAACTTTGAGCCGGCTTTAGCCGGGCTTCTCGGCCCGGCTTTAGCCATTGAACGCCGACCAAGGGCTAAAGCCACATCGAGAAGCCCGGCTAAAGCCGGCTGACAACAGCGTGACGGTGCCGGCAACCACCAGCTAAAGCTGGCGGCAAGGGCGACAAGCCCGGCTAAAGCCGGCTATCAAAATCGAGTCGACGGGTTTGCGGAGTTGTGCCGAACAACGAAGGCAACTGCCCTGGTCTATGGAATCACGCCGCGAGCGCGGTTACGACGGGGCACTGTCCGGATCGCCGTCTGCTATGCCGTCTTTACGCAGGCCAGCCACGAAAATTGCGGTGGGCCACTGGAAAAACGCCGCAATTGCGACCATGCTATCATCCGCCTGAGGGTGCATGGCCTGCATGGTCAATCAGTTTTCATCCCGCGAGCATTCCATGTCGATCGAGTTCCCTTGTTCGCAGTGCGGCAAACTGTTGCGGGTTGGCGACGACGCCGCCGGCAAGCAGGCCCGCTGTCCGTCGTGCGGTTCCGTGCAACCCATACCCTTTACATCAGGTGCCGGCGGTCCTCCGCCAGTCCCAGGTCAGGCGGCAGGACCATCGGGCGGATACGGTGCGAGGCCCACCGCCGACCCACTCAATCCGTACGCGTCACCCACGTCGATCCCTGAGATGCCGTCGCCGGCGCCGTTCACTGAATATTGGGGACCGCGCACCGGGCCGCCGTGGGAACGCGACGGCGCCTCGTTTGCTTCCTTCATGGCCACGCTCAAGCAGGCGTACTCTTCTCCGCAGTTACTGTTTCGAGAGATGCGTCGCGAAGGTGGCTTGATGGCGCCTCTGGGTTTTGCTTTTGTCGGTGGAATGCTGGCCGGCCTCGCCGCATGTTGCTATCAGCTCGGATTTCAAGCTCTTGCGTTGATTCCGAACCAACCAAACGGAGGCGCGGAGGTGGCCGCACCGCTAGTGGTCACGCTCATTGTATTTTTAGTCGGTATTCCTCTCGGAATAATCATGCAGGCATTTTTGCTGTCGGCCATTTTTCATCTCTGTTTGATGATCGTCGGAGGCGCCAACCAACCCTTTGAGACAACGTATCGTGTGGTTAATTATGGCTTCGGGTGTGCGACCCCGCTGGGACTTGTACCGTTGTGCGGCCCTCATATCCAAATGATCTTCGGACTGGTGCTGACGGGAATGGGCTTCGCATACGCGCAGGAAACCACCGGTGGAAAGGCCACTTTTGCGGTATTAATACCGGTCATCGTCTGCTGTGGCTCGATCATTGCAATGTACGCAGTCCTCTTTGCAGCATTGATTGCAGGGGCACGCTAGGCTCCCGTGATCGCAGCTTCAATAGCCTGCGGAACCGCGGCCCTAGGTTCATGCTCGATTCTGAACATCGAATCGCATCCCGTTCGCGGGAACATAAACAGAAATTATCGGCGGCCACTGGAAAAATGCCGCGGTTGCGTTCATGCTATCATCCGCCTGACGGCGCGTTGCTGCCTGGTGATTAGAATCTTCTTCCGGCGAGCGTCAAGATGTCGATCGAGTTTCCTTGTTCTCAGTGCGGCAAGGTGTTGCGTGTAGGCGATGATGCCGCGGGTAAACAGGCCCGCTGTCCATCGTGCAACGCCGTGCAAGCGATCCCAGGCCAATCTGCCATCGCCCAAAACCCCTTTACGGAGCGGCCGGCGGTACCCGCCATGCCGGCACCGCCTGTACAAAGTGACAATCCTTATCAGTCACCGGCGAGCGCTTCTTGGTACCCAGGTTCCGAGACGGTTCAACGACCGCTGCAGCCGCAACCGTTGGACGCTGGCGACGTCCTCAATCGCACGTGGATCATTTTCAAAGAAGATTTCTGGATGATGGCCCTGGTCGGCTTTGTATTCTGGATATGCCAGGCCAGCTTCGGTTTCGTTGTAGGGCAAGTCGTGTCTTTTTCGCTAATGGGTGCTCGCGGCGGCCAGCCTGCTCCTGCCGACGTTTTTACCATTCAACTTGTTGTCCAAGCGCTTGCGTTCCTGTTCGGCACGTGGCTCGAGGCGGGCATGGCGATCTACATGCTGAAAGTTGCCCGCGGCCAGCCCGCGGAAATCGGGGCGTTATTCTCCGGTGCTCGATTCTGGCCCGTGGCCCTAGCGGCTCGGTTTCTCATATACCTAGCTGTTACATTCGGCATCCTGCTTTTGATCGTGCCTGGAATTATCTTTGCGCTCATGTACAGTCAGATGTTTTATCTTGTTGTAGACAGAGAACTCGGCGTCATGGAGTCGCTCTCGACGTCGAGCAAGATCACGTCGGGCAACAAGCTTCAGCTTTTTGTCTTGGCTTTGGCCACGATCGGCGTAAGCATGCTGGGTGCTTTAGTCTGTTGTGTCGGGGCCTTTCCCGCGATTGGTTTTGTTGCCCTGATGTGGGCAGTGGCCTATTTGGCCATGACAGGACAGCCGACGGCAGCCGCCAGAATTCAGCAGCCGGTTGCATCGCCTTTCGCTGGACCTAGCGCAGGCGAACTCCGCTAAGTGCCGCTCTCTTGACCCACTTCGCTAGACGAACGGAATCATGCTTGACGTTCTGATCATCGCACCGCACCCTGACGATGCCGAGCTCGGCATGGCGGGGGCGATCATGCGCTTTCGGGACGACGGTTGGCGGGTGGGCATCCTCGACCTCACTAACGGGGAGCCGACGCCGCACGGCAGCCCGGAAATTAGGGCCAGGGAGACGGAGGCGGCCACACGCATCCTGGGCGTCGAGTGGCGCGAGAACCTGGGCTTGCCCAATCGCCGGCTGGAAGCGACGCTCGAGGCCCGCGAAAAGCTGGCGGGCGTCATTCGCACGACGCGGCCCCGTTGGCTCTTCGCGCCCTATTGGGTCGATTCGCACCCCGATCACGTCGCCGCGACCGAATTAGTAGAAGCGGCCCGTTTTTGGGCCAAGCTGACCAAGACCGACATGCCCGGCGAGCCGCACCATCCGGAACGCGTGTTTTATTACTTCGGCGTACACATCAAGCTGGTCGTGCCGCCGGCGTTCGTGCTCGACATCAGCCGATACTGGGACCGCAAGCGGGCCGCGATCGAGTGCTATCAAAGCCAATTCGTCACCGGCCGCCCGACCGATCCCCCGACGTTCCTCGACCGCTGGCGCGATCAGGCTGCCTACTGGGGCAGCACGATCGGCGTCGCCTACGGCGAACCCTTCGCCAGCCGCGAACCGCTCGGATTGGAGACGATGTTGGGCGTGAGATAGAACCAGAACTGACACGGCCTCTCTGGGAGGCGTAAGCTTGGCCAGGCTTCGTGCAGGTGATACCTTGGATAGACGTCCGACGAGCGAGGAGAATGTGGCATGATTCAGAAGCTGACAAAACATGGCGACAACTGGGCGCTGATCCTTGACAAGCCCGTGCTCGACCTGCTGAAGATCGATCCGGAAACGCCGCTGGAAATCAGTACCGACGGTCAAACGTTGGTGGTCACCCCCGCCGGCAGGCAAGAGCGATTTCAGGCCGCCTTGGAGAAGACCAATCGCCAATATAGCCAGGCGCTAAAGAGGCTTGCCGAGTGACGGCACAATCCGTGCGTCGATCGGCGCTGCGCGATCGACTTAGGTAGCGGCGACCTCCCAGTTCTCGATCTGCAGCCCCGGCACCCGCTGAAATTCCGCCGTGTTTGCGGTAACCACGGTTAACTGACGTGTCAGCGCGACGGCCGAAATGAGAAGATCGTGCGCACCAATGGGCGTTCCCGCCACCTCGAGCGCCGCCCGCACCGGGCCATATACGTCCGCGGAAGCTGAATCGAACGGCAAAGAAAGAAACCGCGAAAGGAAGGTATGCTGACGCTGCAACGTCTTTGGCGGGTCGGAACTTTTGGCCGCGCCAAAGAACAATTCCGCTTCGACAATCGAACAAACAACGATCTCGTCGTCCCCGGTGCTATCGATTCGCTGGCGAAGCAACTCCGACTTGCCATTGAGGTAGCGAATGCAAGCATTCGTATCGAGCAAGTACTTCATTCGACACGCAATGGAGGCAGAGGCAGATCAGGAGGTTCTTCCAGACCTAATCCGACGCACGATCCATACAGTGACGCGTGTTGGCCGGCTGCGCTGGTTTGCTGTTCAAAGTCGCGCGATGACTGTTCAATCGTGATCATGACGCGACGGTTGGCTTCGGATGTTCCGATCGGCACGGCGAGCTGTAACACGCCATCAGGTCCGACCTGAGATTCGAGTTGGATTGGTCGCATGGATACGGCTCCTTTGTAGTGGTGAACTCAATTATAACGTCCGTGTAGGCTGATGACATGTGGTCGGTGTAGCAGACGAATTGGCCCTCCCGCGGATTCCGGGCCGCAACGAATTAGGCCACTTCGTGCGTCGCCCGGCGGCGGCGAAACCACTGCTGCATGCGGTCCATGTAAAGGTAGACCACCGGCGTGGTGTAGAGCGTCAGCAGTTGGCTGAAGATCAATCCACCGACAATGGCAATGCCCAGCGGCCGGCGGAGCTCGGCGCCGTTGCCCGTACCCATTGCCAAGGGCAAAGCGCCCAATAGCGCCGCCATGGTGGTCATGGTGATCGGGCGAAATCGCAATAGGCAGGCTTCGTAAATGGCCGCCTCGGGCAGCTTGCCGTGGTCGCGCTCGGCTTCCAAAGCAAAGTCGATCATCATGATCGCGTTCTTCTTCACGATGCCGATCAAAAGCAGAATGCCGATCAAGCCCATGACGTTCAACTCCATGCCGCAGACCAGCAAAGCCAATAGCGCGCCGACGCCCGCCGACGGCAGAGTCGAGAGGATCGTCAGCGGGTGAATGAAACTTTCATAAAGCATGCCCAGCACGATATACACCGCCACCAGCGCCGCCAAAATCAGCCACGGTTGGTTGCTCAACGAAGCCTGAAACGCCTGGGCCGTGCCCTGAAAGCTCCCCTGAATCGACTCGGGCAGCCCCATCTCATTGGTAAGCTGATTGACCTGCTCCACAGCGTCGCCCAGCGCGAAGCCGGCCGCCAGATTGAACGAAATGGTCACAGAAGGAAACTGCCCGGAGTGATTCACCGAGATGGGCGTCGCCGCGGTTGTGTAGCGATACAGGGCGCTGAGCGGCACCTCCGCGCCGTTTTGGCCTTTGACGTATACGTGACGCAGAGCGTCGGGATTCTGCCAGAACGTCGGCTCGACTTCCATCACCACGTGATATTGATTCAGGGGTTTGTACATGGTCGAGACCATCCGCTGCCCGAAAGCGTCGTACAAGGTATCGTCGATCTGTTGCATGGTGATTCCCAGCCGGGCTGCGGCCACACGGTCGATCTGCAGTGCCGATTGTAAGCCGCCGTTTTGCTGGTCGCTGTTTACGTCGGCCAATGCCGGCAACTTGCGCATGGCGTCGCGCAGCTTGGGCCCCCAGATTCTCAAATCGTCGAGGTTGTCGCCGCGAATCGTGTACTGATATTGAGTGCTGCTCGCGCGGCCCCCGATGCGCAGCTCTTGATAGGCCGACATAAAGAGCGTCGCGCCCGGCAATCGGGCCAGCTTGGGACGCAGGCGGGCAATTACCTCGTCGGCGCGCAGTCCGCGGACTTCCAGCGGCTTGAGCGTGATAAACATGCGAGCGGCGTTGGTGGCGCCGCTTTGCCCGCCGGTCGATACGGTCAAACCTTCCACCGCCGGATCTTCCATGACTGCGTCGGCAAACCGCTTCATCAAGAAGTTCATGGCCTGAAACGAGGTGTCTTGATCGGCCAGCAAGTTGCCGGACAGGCGGCCCGTGTCTTGCTGCGGAAAAAAGCCCTTGGGCACGATCACGTAGAGATAGGAAGTAATGCCGATCAAGCAGAGCGTGACCAGCATGGTGAATCGCTGGTGGCCCAGTACCCAGCCGAGCGTGCGGGCATACCAGCCGACGATAAAGTTGAACAGCCACTCAGACAGCGCATAAACCGGCCCATGCCGCTCGCTCGCCGCTTCTCTGAGCATGTAGGCGCACATCATCGGCGTGGTGGTGAGCGATATCACGAGCGAGACCAGAATGGCCACCGAGAGCGTTACCGCGAATTCGCGGAACAATCGCCCCACAATGCCGCTCATCAGCAGGATGGGTATGAACACCGCCACCAGCGAAACACTGATCGACAGCACCGTAAAGCCGATCTCCTTGGCGCCGCGCATGGCCCCCGCCATGGGGCTCATGCCTTCTTCAAGGTGCCGCGAGATGTTCTCGATGACCACAATGGCGTCGTCGACCACGAAGCCGGTGGCGATGGCCAAGGCCATCAGCGAGAGGTTGTCGAGACTGTAGCCGGCCAGATACATCGCGCCAAACGTGCCCACCAGCGAGGCCGGCACCGCGACGCTCGGAATGATCGTCGCCCGCACGTTGCGCAAAAAGAGAAACACGACGAGAATCACCAGCAACACGGAGATGATCAGCGTGAGCTGTACCTCGTAAACCGACGCGCGAATGGTCACCGTGCGGTCGAGGGCCACGATGAGGTTAATGTCGGCGGGGATTTGGGCGTCTAGTTGAGGCAGCATGGCGTGCAGGCGATCGACGGTTTCGATGATGTTCGCGCCTGGTTGCCGGAAGATGACGAGCATGATCGAAGGATCGCCATTGCACAGCCCGCCGCTGCGCAGGTCCTCGACCGAGTCGGTGACGGTGGCCACGTCGCCCAATCGCACGGGGGCGCCGTTGCGATAGACGACGATCAGTGGTCGGTATTCCTCGGCTGTGAGCAATTGATCGGTGGCGGCGATCGACCAGGCCCGCGTTTCGTCGGCAATTTGACCCTTGGGCCGGTTTGCGTTGGCGTTGCCCACTGCAGTGCGCACGTCGTCCAGTCCGACGCCAAAGTGGTTCATGACGGTGGGATTGACGTCGATCCGCACGCCGGGCGGCGCGCCGCCGCCCACCATCACCTGGCCCACGCCCTTCACCTGCGAAAGCTTCTGCTGCAAGATCGTCGAGGCGGCGTCGTACATCTGGGCTTTGGTGTACGTCTCGCTGGTCAGCGCTAAGATCATGATCGGCGCGTCGGCCGGGTTGATCTTGCGATAGGTGGGGTTTTGCGGCAAGTTGGGTGGCAGCCGGCCGCGGGCGGCATTGATGGCGGCCTGCACGTCGCGCGCGGCCGCGTTGATGTTGCGGTTCAAATCAAACTGCAACGTAATCTGCGTGATGCCCAGATAGCTGGCCGACGTCATTTCCGTGACGCCGGCGATACGGCCGAACTGTCGCTCCAACGGCGTGGCGACAGCCGAGGCCATTGTTTCAGGACTGGCGCCTGGGAGCGTCGCGGTGACCTGAATCGTAGGGAAATCGACCTGCGGCAGCGCCGAGACAGGCAGCAGCAAGTAGCCCAACGCTCCGGCCAGCATAATGGCCGCCGTCAACAGCGTGGTGCCGACTGGGCGATGGATAAAAGGCGTCGAGAGGCTCACTCGTCGATCTTATTCCGCCGGGCCCGTCCAGGTCGATACCTGACAGAGCACTAGTGCGTCGTCAACCTTCGAGTGATCGATGCCGGCGTTCACGTAGGGTGGGACGAGCGAAGCGAGTCCCACCATTATGATTTCGCATGGTGGGACTCGCTTCGCTCGTCCCACCCTACACCATCGCCATCCGTCCTTACATGGTTGACAAACCACTAGCGAGAGGCTCCGAGTCGCAGCCGTCGTTCAACCTCGTCGTCGACGGCGTTCACGATCTGGCGATCAATGCCGGCCTTTTCCAGCCAAACGAGCGTCTGAATCACGTGGTTGGGCCAGTGAGCCGGCGGCAATTCGCGGCAACCACGCTCGATGGCCTCGGCGTAGGTCGCAATGGCTTGGGGCGAAGGAAGACCCCGGCCCACGTCGATGAACAGACACTCCAAGCAGTGTCGCTCGATGGCCGAAACGGTGGGACCTTGCACCCCTTCGGCCAGCAGCCGCTGGCAGTAGGCGGCCACTTCATTTCGCTGGCGATCGCGAGGAAATCTTCGGCAAACCGCCACAATTCGCTGGATATGCTCGCGGATTGCCTCGGTGGGGTCGTCCGTTACCATAAAGCTGGACTCTGGCTTCGTGGGTACAGCCCCCGAAAGATTATCGTCGCGGCGGGCGGGCAAGTTTAGCGGGGCCGTCGGTAACCGGTTTATGTCCGCAGTGATGCCGAGTCGCCATCATTCATCTTGGGTCGGGTGCCTCGCGCACAAGGCCAACGTCGGCGAAGGTCGCGTATACTAGCCCAAGCTCCCGCCACAGGTCACTCCAGGGCTCGGCTCGCACAAGCGCCATCATGTAGTCGACGTGCGCTTCAATATTTACGTCAGCCAGGACGCCCTTCACCATTGGAGCCCTCGCCTCGTAGCTGGCGGTAGTAAGCAAGACGCTCCATCACCTTCTGCCGACCCTTGTGTAGGACTTCCTCCACCTCTGGCGCGTTTCGTCATGTCGCATTCCACTCACGAATTAGCCGGTCTTCCGCGACCACGTCTTCGCGATGCTCCTCGACATAGCGCCGAGCGATCTCGATCTCGGGCACCGAAAGGCTCGGCATAGCCTCACGAATGATCTGTTCGGGCGTATAACCCGATTCGAAATAGGGGAACAGATCCTGAATGGTTATGCGACTAGTGGAAAGCTGCGGCCCTCGTCCGCGATCGACAATCGATATTTCTCGGTCCATTATTGCAGGCATCCCGGTTCATAATGTACGAAGGTATTCTATGTCGTGGCTTGTGTGGTGTCCAACTCGCGATCGAGAGCTGAACTCGCTTCACGCGCATAAATTCGGTGGCCTTGGCGGTTGCGGCCGCCAGCGATTCAGGCGATGCCTTCCGCAACGCGGCGGCCGACTTCGGCGGTGGAAAGCTTGCCGCCCAAGTCGGGCGTGGTGTGGCCGGCAGCCAATACGCCCTCGACCGCGCGACGCACTGCATCACCGGCCGTCGTTTCGCCCAGCCAATCGAGCATCATCGCGGCACTGAGGATCGCCGCGATCGGATTCGCAATGCCTTGGCCCGCGATGTCGGGCGCCGAGCCGTGGACGGGCTCGAACATCGAAGGAAACGCCCGCTCAGGGTTCAGGTTGGCGCTGGGAGCGAGTCCTAACCCGCCCGCGATCAGACCGCCGAGATCGGTGAGAATGTCGCCGAACAGGTTTGAGGCCACCACCACGTCGAACC
>DASSFG010000304.1:0-9043 GCA_035694685.1 Pirellulales bacterium | reverse complement strand
GCGTGCCACGCGCGTCACTTCGCTGGCGAACGAACGGAGCTGATCGACCATCGTGTTGATCGTGTTCTTGAGCTCCAGGATTTCGCCCTTCACGTCCACCGTAATCTTCTTCGACAAGTCGCCGTTGGCCACGGCCGTGGTCACGGCGGCAATGTTGCGCACCTGGGCCGTGAGGTTGCCGGCCATCGAGTTCACGCTGTCGGTGAGGTCCTTCCAGGTGCCGGCCACGCCTTTCACCTTGGCCTGTCCGCCGAGCTTGCCTTCGTTGCCCACCTCGCGGGCCACGCGCGTGACTTCGCTGGCAAACGAGCTGAGCTGCTCGACCATCGTGTTCACGGTCTTGGCGGTGCGCAAGAACTCACCCTTGAGGGGACGGCCTTCCGTCTCCATGGCCATCGTCTGCGACAGGTCGCCTTTGGCCACGGCGCCGATCACGCGGGCGATTTCGGTGGTCGGATAGACGAGATCGCCGATCAGGGCGTTGACCGAATCAATCGAGTCGGCCCAAGCGCCGCTCAGGGCGCCGATGCCGGCCCGTTGTGAGAGCCGGCCCTCTTTGCCCACTACGCGGCTGAGGCGCTCCAACTCATTGGCCATGCGCTGGTTAAGCTCCAGCACTTCGTTGAAGGTGTCGGCAATTTTACCGTCGAGACCAGTCAGGTCGGCCGGCAGGCGGACGCGAAAATCGCCTTTCTTCAAGGCCGTGAGGGCGGCCAGCAGCTTGCGCTTGTCGAGCGCGCCGTCACGGTTGATCGCCCGGCCGTTGCCTTCGGCAACGTGCGACGCTCTTCCGTTGGCTGTCCGGCTGGCTGCGCTGCGGGTGGAGCGGCCTTCGAGCTTCTTGCCATTACCTTCCGTGGAGAGAACTTTGCCCGGAGCAACCGTTGCCATAAAGTGGCCTCAAAAGAGAAGAGTAAAACCAGAACGAGGAATCCGGCGATCGACAAAAAAAGCTCCGCCGTGCCAAGAGCACGTGGAGCTTTCATAGCATCTCAAAAACTGCCCGTCGCGAGCAGAGTCTGACGAGACAGTCTAGGATGGATAACTAGTGGCTGTCAACTGAATTGCGCGGTTTTAACGCTTTTGATGTTGCGGCCATGGGCGGTCAACGGTTCTTGTCGATGATGGCCGCCACAATCATCAGGTACGCCACGAACCGGATAATGTAGGCGCTGCCGCTGTGCAGGTGTGCCTCGCCCAGACCTGCCGATACGATCCGCGTCACGCACATCAGGGCGAAGGCGACGGCGAAAATGAGAAACAGGCGGTCTGCCGTCTTTCTCCAAAACTGTAAGAAAAACAGAGCGATGACGACACATGCCATCGCCGCCATTCCTTGCAAGAAAATTCCCAGCCACGGAGGCACCATAGGGCTATTTCGAATCCCAGATTAAGGCGTAGATGAGTGACACCAGGGCGGCGAGCCCCGCCAGGTTACGCACCAAAGACAAATCAATGTGAGGCCCCGTTATGTGATCGGCGAAGAGCAACACGTTCTCCGCGGCAAGTCCCAGAAAGCACACGCTGCTCCACAGCAACAACCGCACGCCGTTGCGACGGTAGCTTTTCCAGAGCAAGGCCGCACAGAGCAAAGCGGTTCCGAGACACGACAGGTAAATCACGCTGGCAGCCATTTCACTCCGCCTCCTTTTCTTTGCGGATGCGGAAGGCGTCGGCAAAACTGCGGGCCTTATCGACCGGTTCCGAATAGATCAACGAAATGACGCTCACGCGCCGCTTCTTGTAGAGATCGGCCAGCCGGCCGAGAAGCGCGTCCAACTCGCTGCCCATGTCGGGCCGATAGCGGTATCGTGCGTCG
Source organism: Pirellulales bacterium (assembly GCA_035694685.1). GTDB lineage: Bacteria > Planctomycetota > Planctomycetia > Pirellulales > JAICIG01 > DASSFG01. The sequence goes on along the minus strand of DASSFG010000304.1, from coordinate 7,224 downwards.
GATTCAAAGGTGACGTAGGCCAGCCCTTTGGAGACCAGGTCGTTCAATTGGTCGATCATGCCACCAGCGGCCGCATAGAGTGCGCGGCTCATCTCCTCGATCGGCCATTCTTTTTGCCGGTCCTCACGCAACAACAACAAAGCTTCGAGCTGCGCGACCGAGGCGATATTGCTGACGATAAATCGTCGCACGTCGTCGGGCAGTTCGTTGGCAGCCAATTCGCTCGGATCCTCTGCTTTTCTAACATGTCAAAATTGCGCTGAGGAGCGACCTCAGTCGGAAAGGGCAAACCAACGTTGGCTGCCGGATAGCCTAATCGGCAGCGAGAACAGTCGCGACGTCGGCGCGACCAAAGGTGCAAGGGCCGCACAAAACGCACCACGACATACCTTGCTGCCATAGGTGGAAGCAATCCGCCGATGGAGGCCGTCCTCGCTGATCGGACTGGCGTCGCGCTCTTACGGCTTGAAGAGCGCGGCACTGACGTTTGATACAAGCGTTCATCGCCGACCGCCGCCAGTGTGATGCCAGTCTAGCTGGCTAATCCAGCAGGTACAACGCCCTTCTCCGAATGACTCGAAATGGTAGGATTCCAAAATTGTTAAACGTATTATCGCGGGTCAAGCCTTGGCCTGACGATGATTTCACCGATCGCAACCGCGGTCGAACGGCCTTCAAGAGGAACTGGCACTTGGCTTTAGAATCGGCAGCGAACCGAATTCCGCGTCCAAGACGAGCCGTGGTTCGATCGACAGCCAGTTCCGGAGCACAGTCGCATAGACGCGGCGGAAATCGACCGTCATTTTCAGGTCGCCGCCGTCAAGATCGTTGAGCGGCGGGGCCTGGCCATACAGCCCGGCGTTGACGCCGCCGCCGGCCAGGAACATCGGCGCGGCCGTGCCGTGATCGGTGCCGGCCGAGGCGTTTTCATCCACCCGACGGCCAAATTCGCTGAACGTCATCACTAGCACGCGCTCGGCAAGGCTGGCCTGCGTGAGGTCGTTGAGAAAGGCCGCTAGTGCTCCGCTCAGTTCACCGAGCAGCCGAGCGTGCGTCGGCAACTGCACTGCGTGCGTGTCGTAGCCGCGCTGCACCGCATAATAGACGCGCGTCGGCAAGTCGGCCTCGATCAAGCGCGCGATCAGACTGAGGTGCTCCGCCAGCTCGTTCGCCGGATACGCCGCACGGCCGCGCTGCCGGGCGACGGCCGCAGTAATCGTATCGGCCGTCGCATAGGCGTCGAGCGCCGACCGGCTGACAAACGGCAGTAGGTCAGGCTTTCCAGCCTGACGCGATTCTGTGCCGTCGCCCGGCACGTCAGGCTGGAAAGCCTGACCTACAGACGCCCGTGCGGCCTCGTTCTGAACGGCCAGTTCGTCGAGCCGATTGAACGTGCCGGCGATCGAGCGCCGTCCGATGAGCGCCGCGGGCAAAGCCGCATCGCCGATGAGCATCGCCTGTGGAACGGAATTCATTCCGTTCATGTCAGGCGACTGATCGAGGGCCCGTCCCAGCCAGCCGTAGCTTTTGTGTTCCGCGCGATCGAACGCCGCGGTGTGCCAGATGGCCATGCTCACGTCGTGCGAGCGGTTTGGATTCGGATACCCCACGCCCTGCACCACCGCCAGCCGCTGTTTCTCGAACAACTCGGCCATCGCCCGCATCGAGGGGTGCAAGGCCACGTCGTCCGCGAGCTTGTGCAGCTTATCGTCCGGCAGGCGCAGTTGCCGGCGGTATTTGGCATAGCCTTCATCGCGATACGGCACGACGGTATTAATGCCGTCATTGCCGCCGTCGAGTTGAACTACCACCAGCACGCGGTCGTCGCGCTTCGCTTCGACGGCGCGGGCCAAACGGGCGAGAAAGCCCGGCACCGTGGGCGCGAGGGCGAGAAGAGAAGAACGTTTGAGAAGATTGCGGCGTGTGAGCATGGCTTTGGCTTCCTAAGTCTTTGGAGTGCGGCGATTTATCGCCGCTTTCACTTTGTCGCGGAGCGACCTATTCTTATGACGATTCTAACGTCTGCCGAGATCGGCAGCGCGCTGCCGATTCCCCAGGTGGCTAACTGGTCCGCAGCGCGCTGCGGATCCCTGGAGCGGGATCCGTAAGAACCCCGGCCATCAGCCACCGCCACGACCAGATTTCGCACGAAGTCGGCTACGAACCTATCACCAGACTGGCAGCGCGCTGCCAGTCACCCCCATGTGGTTTTGCGGCTAAGTCGCGTCGTTTAACCGCTGGCCCAACGGGCCGCGCGAGCGCCGCCTACTCGCGGGCCCGCTGGCCCTGCGGTTAAACGAGGCATCCGCTCGCGCGTCGCTGACCCCTGAACCCTGAACCCTTTCCTTACCCCAACTGCGCCCGAGGCGAACCGAGCATGGCGGCCACCGCCCGCCGGGCGTTTTCGGGGGTCAGGGCCGTCTGTTCGCCAAAAATGGTCTGCTCGGTCCGTTTCGTTTCTCCGCCGTCCTCGCCGGTCCACAACGTTTGCGCCAGGAAGCGGCTGAAATCTTCGGCGTTTTCTCCGCAGCCGTGCCGCCGGGCGAGTGCCGGCCAATCCGGCGGCGCGCCGCTGCTTTGCAGCGCCCCCTCGGCCAGGCGTTGAGCAAAATTCGCCCGGGCGATCAGCGAGCGCGTATTGATCCACGACCTGCCACCGGCCCAGCCAAATACGTTCGGCGGCTCGAACAGGTCTTGCCCAAGCGCCGCAGCCCACTCGGCCAGCACGATCGTGCTCGGCGGCGGGTCGAAGACCTCCAACGCCCGCACCGCGCCGACAATATACTCCGCCGGCGCCAGCACGCGGTTGCCGATGTTCGTTTCGGCAAAGAAAGCCTCCGAACGCAAAACGGTCTCGACCGCCCATTGAACGCCGCTCACGCGCTCGCTTTGAGCGGTGGCTGGGGCAGAGCCGCGGTTTTCGCCTGAGTGCTCTCGCAACCCGGCCGCCAGTTCGTCGATGGCCGCTGGTTCGACCACGCCCTCGCCCATCAGCAACTCGCAAACGCGCCGTGCCAGCCGCACGGAAGTGGCGGGTTGTTCCAGCAGCATTGCCACCAGATCGTCGCCGCGCCACTTCCCGCTCCGGCTGAGGATCGTCTTCTCGCCGTCGTCGTGATAGGCCGCCACTTCGCGAAACTCGCGGTTCTTCACCGTCCAGCCGGTGAGGGCACGGGCGGCTTGTTTGACGTCGTCTTCGCCGTAGTTTCCCACGCCGATCGTAAACAACTCCATCAGCTCGCGGGCCAGGTTTTCGTTGGGATGTTCGCGGCGGTTGCTGTCGGCGTCGAGCCAGACGAGCATCGCCGGATCTTTCACTACGGCGGCCAGCAGTTTGTCGAACGGCCCTCGCGCAAACTGCCGGAACAGCTCGTTCTGCCGCCGCATCATCGCCACGTCTTGCACTTTGCGGTTGCTGGTGGCGAAGTGGTTATGCCACAGGAGCGTCAATCGTTCGCCCAGCGGGTCGGGCGAAAACATCATGCGGTACAGCCACCAGGCCTTCAGCCGCTGGACATTGCCCGACGCCACCGCCGCATCGCCGATGGTGGCCGCCAGCGAGGCGAAATCGTCGGGCGTTCGGGCCACCTCGTTGCCGGCGAGCAAGCGATCGACGGCCGCTTGGGGGCTGTCCTTCAGATCGCGCTGGAGCACCTCCCAGGGCGCGGCAAATCCCGCCCGGCGGTGCAAATGTGCGACTCGCCGCAAGTTCCACGGCGATCGGTCGTCAGGTGTATAAGGTTGCCAGTGCATGGGATCGGCAGTCGGTTGATAGTAGACGGTAGACAGTAGATGGGGCTTTTTGGTCTGCCCCGTCTACCGTCTACCTGATTTTACTGCAGTTCCTTCGCCCTAAACTCGACCAGATTAAGCTTTTCGCCCGGCGCAAGCTGCCGCTTTTCATCGGTGATTCGCGGACCGCCAAAAAACTTGTCGCCTTGCCGGAAGCTGAGCGTGAGCCGCTCCCCGGGCAAGATGTTTTCCGCGCGGAACCTGCCGTCGGCATCGGTTTTCAGCGGCGCTTGGTCTCGCCCGACCACATTGATTGCGTCCCACGCGCTGCGGCGCAAGTAGACGAACTGCAGGAGCGCGTCGGCGAGAGGTTCTCCATCCGCGTCAAGCGCGCGGCCCGCGATGCTCGCTGTTGGCGACAGACGGATCGTCACCGGCCCTTGCTCGTCGCCTGTCAGCGTTGCCGAGCCCGCCAGGTGGCGCTGGGGCTGGAAAACACACACGTGCCGCGGTCGGTCGGCGCCGAGGCCGTAAATGGTACATCTCGGCTCCGCGGTTTTGGCGGTGATCGGCCAACAGTCGGCAACGCCGCCGACAAACGCATCGGTCACCGGCTGGCCCTGCTCGTCTTCGATTGAAATCGTGGCAGTCTTACCGGGATCGAGCGGCAGGTCGCACGAAATCGGCCCGCTGCCGGGCGCGCTGTCAATGACCTTGACGGCGTTCCAACCCATCAGGAATCGAAGTGGACCGTAAGCACCGGCAAAGTACCGATCGTCACCGTCGACGGTTACCGGCACTCGCTTGCTGTCCTCCTCGCTGAAGCTCGCCTGCCGATAGGGTATAGGCTCGTTTCCACCGACCGGTGGCCCGGCCACGAGAATTCCTGGCCGGCCGCGTTGCACTTGGGCCATGAGCACTAAGGGGCCGGGCATGACCAACAGGCGAAACTGCCCCTCGTCATCTGTGAGATTCGACGCCATCCCCATAACTTTTGAGCCATAGCCGGGTTGATTGAAATACTCGTTACCAGGGAGGGGCACGAAGTGAACGCCGCTGTTCACCCCGCGCCCAGTCGCCTGGTCGAACACGCGGCCCTCGACGACGATTCCCTCCTTCATTTCCACTTCAACATTAACGACCGTTTGGCCTGGCGCGAGGTCGAGCTGCAGCGCTCTGAACAAGAGATTGCTGCCACGGGGCGCGTACACACTCAAGAGAGCACCCTGGCTGCGGCGCAGGCCGCGTAGCTCGAAGGCGCCTTGCTCGTCGGCTTGGGCGGAGATCGGATTGCTGCCCCCGCCAAGATTCATCCCGCCGCCGGACGCCCCGACAACAGCCTTCGCCACGGGCTTACGGTCAGGACCCGTAAACACCACGCCGCGAACCACTAATTCGATCTCAGCAATGTGATCGAACACGGGGCCGGTCAAGCGAGGCAACATGCCCGGCCGGCGCATCATCGGCACCATGCCCGCCTGCGCCGCCTGGTTGTACTTGTCGGCCTCGAAGCCCTCGCGGTTAACGACTTCAAGCTGGTCGGAAACCAGGCCCGGTGCGGATATGCTCACCGATGCGAGCCGTTCGGCCCCAATACCCGACAACTCAAAGCGACCGTCGCGATCGGTGACGGTCGCCAGAAATGGCAGTAGCCGCGAGGCAAATAATTGCCGGGAGGCAGACAACTGTTGTTGGAAACGGTTGCCAGTGCCGCGCTTGGTCCAAGCTTCCAGAAAATCATCGAGCTTGCCGCTTGGCGGCACCACGATCTTCGCGGCCGAGATCTTGGCGCCGGCCACGTGCCGGCCCTCGGTATCGGCCACACGGCCGCGGACCGGGTGGTCGTCGACCAACCGCAGTGCGGCGTCGTTCGGCACCTGGTCCTGAACGATTTCGACCCAGTCGACGCCATAGCCCTGCAGGTAGGCGACCAACGGTCGCGGCTGTTGTTTATCGAGCGGCGCGTCGTGCTCCAGCAGCGAGAACTCAAATCGCCCCTCATCGTCGGTGGCCGCGCGCTTCTCAAACACCACATCTTCGGGCTTGCGTGGCGGCGGCGCTTTGAACTGCAGCCAATAAATGCCCGCCCCTGCCGCCGGCTTGCCGTCGGGCAAGAGCACGCGCCCGCGAAGCACCGTCGGCTCAGCGGCACCGGCCGCCGGGCCGGACAAGAGCAGTACAGACACCGCAAGAATTGTTGACCAGAGAGTTTGAGAGCGAGCGGGTCGTTGAATCATCCTCGGACCTCGTGGAGCAAGAGGTTTTGTTCCGTGCCAGCCGCCATTATGTTGCCACTCGACTTGGGAAATCAAATATCCGCAGCGAATCGGCGTCGTTTGCCAGCAGCTTTAGAGACTGTCCTGCTTTTTGGAAGACTGGAGGAATTAAGAGAAAAAAGTAGCCTCCCTGCATCGTGTGATTTTAGGCAGATTGGTGATGTTCAAAGTCAACCACTGCCCACAGATGCAAGGAGGCGTCTGCGATGTTACGGAGGCTTACGCCTTCCCGCAAGTCAGCGGCCACGAGTTTTCGAGTGCCGCCCTGGAATCAGCGATCGCCTGAGTGGCGGAGCATCGACGCGAGTCTGGCCGACGATCATGTGGCGAGGAAGATCAGCGATGCGATTGACGAACTGGACCTTTTGGAGTTGGAAAGATCCTATCACGGGCAAGGTGACTCGCCCTACCCTCCCAGACTGATGATCAAGGCAATTCTATATCAGATTCACTGCGGACATCAGAGTCCGACTCAATGGTACCGAGAGGCCAAGCAAAACGATGCCATGAAGTGGCTGTTGTTCGGCTTCCGGCCGGCTCGGTCTAGGTGGTATGCCATCCGCCAGCGCTTGGCTCCGTGGATTGATCAGTTGAACGCCCAAGTGATCAGAAGGGCGGTTGCCGAAGGCATCACACACGCCAAGCGTGCTTCCCTCGACGGCACCGTGGTCGCGTCTTATGCGTCGCGCCATCAGTTGGCCAATGAAAAAAAGCTGCTGAAGCGAAGTGAAGAATTGGACCGTGCGGTGGCTGACGATGAGGCGAGGGTCGCACCGGCGGATGTCCCCGCCTGGATGGCGAAGCACCCCGCGACCCGCCTGCGGCAGCAGGAACGCTACCAAGCGGCACGGCGGCGGATGGAGGAGTTGCAAGAAGAAAACAGCAGCCGCATTCCTTCGCGACGGCGAGAACGGAATAAGATTGTGGTGAGTGTAAGCGATCCCCAAGCCGCCATCGGTCTCGACAAACACAAGGTCTTTCGACCGCTTTACAACATTCAGTACGCCCGCGATCTCGACTCCCCTTTCATCTTGGGTTATGGGGTGTTTGCCCAGCCTTCGGATGCGGGTACTTATGAGCCAATGCTTGATCGAGTGGCGCAGTTCGCGGGACGCGAACTGGACCAAGCTGCGGCGGACGCCAGTTACGCTACGGCTGCCAATCTGGCGATCAGCGAGCGGCGGAACGTGACCCTTTATGCTCCGTGGCAGGAGAA
>DASSFG010000303.1:0-8197 GCA_035694685.1 Pirellulales bacterium | reverse complement strand
GCCTACTGGTCGCCTCATTCCCGGCAACGGCCCACGCGCAACCCAACAGCCCGGCGCGGGTGGAACTGCCCAGCGTGTTGTCGGGCGGGCCGACGGTGTGGACCAGCCCCGAGGGTCTGACCTCGGCACTGCAAATCATGCTTGGGCTGACCGTAATCAGCCTGGCGCCGGCAGTGCTGCTGATGACGACGAGCTTCGTGCGAATCATTGTCGTGCTCAGCTTGCTGCGACAGGCGCTGGGTACGCAGCAACTTCCGCCGAGCCAGGTGATCACGTCGATTTCTTTGTTTCTCACGTTGGCCATCATGTCGCCGGTCTGGAAACAGGCGTACGACGAAGGCATCAAGCCCTACACCGAGAAGCGGATCGGCCTGGAAGAAGCATGGACGGCAACGGTCCGACCGGTGCGGCAATTCATGAGCACGCAGATCGACCGCACCGGCAACAGCGACGACGTTTGGCTGTTCTTGCGTTACACGCCCGACGCTTCCATCCCGCAAAGCTACGACGAGGTGCCGCTGACGGCCCTGTTGCCGGCCTTCATGCTGAGCGAGCTGAAGACCTCCTTTCTGATCGGCTTTCAGATTTACCTGCCTTTTTTGATCCTCGACATGGTGGTGTCGAGCGTGATGGTCTCGATGGGCATGATGATGCTTCCGCCGGTGCTGGTGTCGTTGCCATTTAAGCTATTGTTGTTCGTGTTGGCCGATGGTTGGCATTTGGTCATCGGCATGCTGATCGACAGTTTTGGGTAGCCCCGGGGGGCGGCGGCCGTCAGCGGTGGTGCCTTAATTAAAGCTGAGTTGGTGCGAGGAGCAAGCCTCACACGTAGGGTGGGAAGAGCGAAGCGAGTCCCACCATTTGCGACTTGCCCTTGAACCCGGTGGGACTCCGGGTACCCTCTGGGTGGCTCTTCCCACCCGACACGCTCAACGACCAACTCAACCGCTATCCAGTCAGCCGACTTATGGCAAAGTTGCGATCGTCCGTGTACACTTGGGGGGTTGGCGGCCGTTGCGCCGCCCATGCTCGCTGGCGGTCGTGAACGCCAGGCCCGAGTGCTTCTGGCACGTAGCCGGCATCGTCAGAGGCCGGGTCGTTGTCAGCAGTTGCAGCCCCGGCTCGCACGAGTTTTGCTGCCCAACCGCTTCCATGAGAGAAGCAATTCTCTCGCTGCGGATAAGTCCACAGCGTATCCAGGCATTGGCCGCCCAGGCGATTAAACACGCCCCCTACCACGCCCATCATGCGAAAATTATTTGACTTGATCTTTGGTCGCCGGCCTGCTGATAAGCCGGGCGAGGCCGCGGCGCTGCGCACCGCGCTGGCCAATCAGAAATACGCCGAGGCGGGGTTACACGAGAGTGAGCAGCACTTTGCCGAGCTCGTCGCAGGAGTGCGCGATTACGCCGTCTTTCTGCTCGACGCCGAGGGCCGCGTGATGACCTGGAACGCCGGCGCCGAACGCATCAAAGGCTATCGCGCCGAGGAGATCATCGGCCATCACTTTTCGAAGTTTTATCCGAAAGAGGCCGTGGTCTCGGGCTGGCCCGCCCACGAGTTGAAGGTGGCGGCGGCCAGCGGACGCTATGAAGAAGAGGGCTGGCGACTGCGTAAAGACGGCTCCAGGTTTTGGGCCAGCGTGGTCATTACGGCGCTGCGCGACGCGAACGGCGATCCACGAGGGTTCTTGAAGATCACGCGCGACTTGACTGACCGCAAGCAGGCCGAACAGAAGCTCCGCCTCAGCGAAGAGCGGTTTCGCCTGATGGTGGAGGGAGTGCGCGATTATGCCATTTTTGGTCTCGATCCGGAAGGACGAGTGGCCACGTGGAACGCGGGGGCGGAGCGGATGAAGGGATATAAGGCCGATGAGATCGTCGGCGAACATTTCTCGAAATTCTATCCTCAAGACGCTTTGGACCGTGGCTGGCCCGCGGAGGAGCTGCGGCGGGCCATGGCCGACGGCCGCATCGAAGACGAGGGCTGGCGCCTTCGCAAAGACGGCTCGCGCTTTTGGGCCAACGTGGTGATCACCGCTTTGCGCGACGAAACCGGCACGCTCCGTGGCTTTGCCAAGGTCACCCGCGATCTGACCGAGCGGCGCGCGGCCGAGGAAAATGCCCGTCGCTTGATTGAAGAGGAGGCGGCGCGCAAGGCGGCCGAGCATGCGGCGCGCGAGATTGAGCTGCAACGCGAGAAACTGCACGTCACCCTTTCAAGCATCGGCGACGCCGTGATCGTCACCGACGCCGACGGAGCGGTGACCTTCCTCAACCCGGTCGCCGAAGAATTAACCGGCTGGAAGCTGGACCAGGCCAGCGGACAGCGGCTGGCGCAAATCTTTCAAATCATCAACGAAGATTCACAACAGCCGGTCGAGAACCCGGTCGTCACCGTCTTCCGCGAAAAAAGAATCGTTGCCATCGCGAATCATACGGCGCTGGTATGCAAGGACGGCCGCGAAGTGCCCATCGAGGATTCTGCGGCGCCCATCCGCGGCCGCCACGGAACCATCGACGGGGCGGTGCTCGTCTTCCGCGACGTGACGGAGAAGCGGCGGGCCATGGAAACACGCATCCACCTGGCGGCCATCGTCGAATCGTCGGACGACGCGATCATCGGCAACGACCTCGAGGGCCGCATCACGAGCTGGAACCCCGGCGCCGAGCGGCTGTATGGCTATACGGCCGCAGCAATCGTCGGCCAACTGTTGTCGGTCCTTATCCCGCCGGACCACCCCGACGACTTGCCTACCATCATGGAAACGATCAAACAAGGCGGACATATCGACCACTTCGAAACGGTCCGGGTGCGTAACGACGGCAGGCGGCTCGACGTGTCGCTCACGATTTCGCCCATCCGCAATTCGGAGGGCAGGATTATCGGCGCCTCGAAGATCGCCCGCGACATTACCGCCCGCAAAGAGGAAGACCGCCGCAAAAACGAATTTCTCGCCATGCTGGCCCACGAGCTGCGCAATCCGCTCGCCCCGCTGCGCACCGGTTTGGAAGTGATGCGGCTCTCCGCCCACGACGGAGAAGACGCCGAGCTGGCCCGTCGCATGATGGAGCGTCAACTGGAGCACCTGGTGCGCCTGGTCGACGACTTGCTCGACGTCAGCCGCATCAGCCGGGGAAAACTTTCCTTGCGTCTGGAACGTTTGACCTTGTCGTCGGTCGTCGAGCATGCCTTGGAGCTGTGCGACGGACTTTTCAAAGAGCACGGGCAGGAGTTGGCAGTCACTTTGCCCGACGAGCCCTTGTACGTCGAGGCCGATCAGACGCGGCTGGCTCAGGCCCTGTGTAACCTGCTCAACAACGCCGTCAAGTACAGCGACCGCGGCAGCCGTATCTGGCTTACCGTCGAGCGTGACGGGCACGAGGCAATCATTCGCATCAAGGACGAAGGCATCGGTATCGAGCCTGACATGCTGCCGAAAGTCTTCGATCTGTTTATCCAGGTCGATCGCTCCTTGGAGAAGTCGAAGGGCGGTCTGGGCGTGGGCCTGACCATCGTCAAACGGCTGGTGGAGATGCACGGAGGGACCGTGGAGGCGTTCAGCGAAGGCCATGGCAGGGGAAGCGAGTTCGTCGTTCGCCTGCCGATCGCACTGACCGTCGTCAAAGAACAGGGCATCGCAGAAACGCAGGAACCGCCCCATTTGCCGGGCCAGCATCGCATCCTGGTGGTTGACGACAACGTCGACGCGGCCAGCAGTCTGGCGATGATGTTGAAGATCATGGGTAACCAGGTGCGGATGGCGCACGATGGCGTCGAGGCGATCGAAGCGGCGGAGGACTTCCGGCCCGACGTCATTTTGCTCGACATCGGCATGCCGCGCATGAACGGCTACGACGCCTGCCGGCGCATACGCGAGCAAAGTTGGGGCAAAAGTCCCTTCATCGTCGCCCTGACGGGGTGGGGCCAGGAAGAGGACAAGCGCCGCTCGCACGAAGCAGGTTTCAATAGCCACCTCGTTAAACCGGTCGAGCTCGCCGCTCTCCAGCGGCTGTTACTGGCGTCGAAGTCAGGGTGACCGTTTAATGCTTTGTCAGGGCTAAGTTTTCGCATTCAATCAACGAAATGGGTTCTGTAGGGAACGGGGTGCCCTCTGGGCCCCGTGGCGTTCCGTGAACCACCAATTGACGATCCATCGGTGCGCGACGGAACGCCACGGAGTGCGTTCCCTACAGGCGCCAACCCGACCATTTGGCTTTGACAAAGCACTAGCCGCCGAACACATAGATCAGGCCCCAGTTCACCACCAGCAACCCCACCACGACGAAGGCCAGGCACTGGGCAGCGGCTGCGCCGAGCGGGCGAACTTGCCCCGTGATGACCAGCGCGCGATAGGGCATCTGCACAACCACAAGTGCCGCCAGCAGCCAGCCGAGGCGATGAACGTGCCAGGCCGCTTGCCATTGGCCGTGCGCCAGGTGGATGAAGCTGCGCGTCAACCCGCAGCCCGGACAAGGCAGGTTGAAGATCGCTCGCGACATGCACAACTGCGGCAGTGGAAAGTTCGACACCCCTCTGACCGCCACTCGCTCGCCCGGCAACACTTCGAGCATCGCCGCGGCCAAAATAATGCCTAAGGCCAACCCGAGCATCACCCAATGACGGCTGGCGTCGCTTACTGCAGCGGTTGGTGCATGAGTCGATTCGGCGATGGTCATTGCGGCGCACGCCTCCCAGAGGAAGACCATGCTTGATCTTACTTTGTGGTCCAGCCTCTCGGAAGCGCCCCCGCGACCAAGCATTGTTCTATGTAGGGTGGAAAACGAACCGCGAAAACGAGACGGTTTCTGGGGCCGGGATGTACCTGTTGGCTGCGCTGATGTTGTTCCGCTTTCGTAGCACCGAAGGTGCGTCATTCCACAGCCCTGGGGCAGCTTTTGATGTTGCGCTTTTGGTTGCCGCGGAGCGGCAAAGGAGTGTAGCCGCGGGTGCAAACCCGCGGAAAATGTGGCAAAATCCAATGAAGCCGCGGAGCGGCGACGTAATGCTACCCGTCATCCCTCCGCCGCCGCTCCGCGGCTTCGCCACCCCGCGTTACCCTGTACCGCGGGCTTCGCCCACGGCTACATTCCGTGCGCCGCTCCGCGGCGGAGATCGAAATGCGCGACATCATAAGGAGCAGCGCGAGCTATGGAATCACGCCGCTTCGCGGCTACATCGACCTCCGGCCTGACGGCAACCGTGGGCGCCTTTGCGAAACCAACACAGCAACAGCGCATTCGCCTACGTGGGGCACGCTGCACCGCGCAAAAGATCGTTCGCCAGCACCATGGGCCCGTCAATATCCTGCCTCAATCTGATCGAGCCGGGCAAGTGAGTGCAGACATTGCCAGAACTCCGGACATTGGCTGCCGTTTGCGCGCTGGGCGGCTTCGCCGCACAGAGCTTCGTATTCCGCCATCGCGGCTTGTTGCGCGAGGCGGGCTCCGCCACTTTGGCCGCGTGGGAACGGCTCGGCCAGGATGAGGCCCGGCTCGCTTAAGAGCAGGGGGTGCGCGACACCGCACCAATAGGCGTCGGCGATGCGGAACAGCCCGCCCGGGTCGTGCGGAGGAGGGCCGTCCGGCGCGATGCTGCGCAGCGCTTTCGCCGCCGCCGTCGCGTCCTGCCAGGCCGTTGTCTCGGCTGTGCCGTCGCCAGTGGCATTGGCAAGCCGGGCCCCCAGCCAGCTACGCGCCAGCCGCGCAGCTTCAACGAGGGGAGCGGGTTGGCGTTTGTTGGTGACTGCTTGCAGTCGCGGAATCAGCTCTTCGAGTGAACGAGCCTGTGCTTCCAGCGCGCGAATAAAGGCGGCTTCGTCGCCGCGTTGGAGCGCGGAAATGCGTTCCAGCCATGTCATGCGGATTCGATTGGTCAGCGGTCGAACATCGTTCTTGCTGACGATTGACTGGCGCGTTTCGTCGTCGTGTTGTATTTGGGATTCACCGCCGATTGCGGGCCGACGGTCATTTTGCCACATCATGCGGCAAACGGTAGAATTGCGCCCATCCATCGTACACGTTGAAAAGACAAACCCGAAAGGATGCTCCATGGCCGACGCCCCTACCGTGCGGCTGACGATGCTCGAACCCGATGTCGCCGCGCTCACGCTCGACGCGCCGGATAAAGGAGCGAACGTCCTTTCGCAATCGGTGCTCGATGAAATCGACAAACACTTGAGTACTTTGGAAGCGCGTAGCGATCTGGTGGGCCTGGTCATTCGCTCCGCGAAGCCGGGTATTTTCATCGCCGGGGCCGACCTGCGCGAGTTCGCCGCCGCCAAAAACCCGACGCGCGAGCAGACCATTGCCGTGGCTAGCCGTGGTCGCAAACTTTTCGAGCGGCTGTCGAATTGCCCGTTCGTGACCGTGGCGGCGATCGACGGCGTTTGCGTCGGCGGCGGCGCCGAACTGGCCATCTGGTGCGACCGCCGCATCATGACCACCAATCCGAAGGCCCAATTCGGCTTTCCGGAGGTGAAGCTCGGTCTGTTTCCCGGTTGGGGCGGAACGGTGCGCGCGCCGCGCATCGCCGGGCTGGGAAACGCGGTGGAGTTGATTTCCAGCGGAGAACCGATCGACGGCCGGACGGCCGCCCAGATGGGACTCATTTCCGACCTCGTGCCCAGTGAGCAGCTCGACGCCGCAGCCCTGGCGCTGGTCCGTGCGGAGGCCAAAAGCAAGGAATATCTTGCCGACCGAGAACGTTGGCGAAAGCCCATCGACATGGACGAAACCGAGCTGGGCTTTCTGGGCGCCACGGCCTCCGCTTACATCCAAGGCCAAACCAAGGGGCACTATCCCGCGCCGTTGGCCGCGCTCGAGGTGCTTCTCGGCTCGGCGGGACTCGATGCCGACGCGGCGGGCGAAGCGGAGGCCGAAGCCTTCGCCGGGCTGTTTGGCACGCCCATCAACCGGGCGCTGATCAACGTCTTTTTCCTCGCGGACCGCAATAAAAAAGACACCGGCGTGTCGGGCAACGTCAAGCCGCGCGAAATCAAATCGGTGGGTGTTTTTGGCGCCGGCATCATGGGCTCGGGCATCTCCGCCGCGGTGGCCAAACGCGAATTGCCCGTCGCGCTCAGCGACGCCGCCCCGCAGGCCCTGGCGGCCGGCGTACAAAAGATTCTGGAAGAAGTTTCGTACAACAAACAAACGAAAGCAAGCGACCCACAGCGGATGCTCAAGTTTGCCCCGCTCGTCAACGCCACGACGGTCGACGCCGAATACAAGAACTGCGACCTGATCATCGAAGCCGTCGTGGAGAATCCCAAGGTTAAGGGAGACCTGTACCAGCGGATTGAGCCGCTTTTGCCCGAGCACGCGGTTCTGGCCAGCAACACGTCGGCCATTTCGATCGGCCGGCTGGCCGAGAAGCTGAAACGGCCCGAGCGCTTTTGCGGCATCCATTTTTTCAACCCCGTGCGAAAAATGCCGCTGGTGGAAGTCATCCGCGGCCCCAAGACAAGCGACGAAACGGTGGCCACGGCGGTGGCTTTTGCCAAGGCGATCGGCAAGTCGCCCATCGTGGTCAACGACGGCCCCGGATTCCTCGTGAATCGGCTCTTGCTGCCGTACATGAATGAGGCCCTGGAATTGATTCTCGACGGAGTCGAAATCAAGGCCATCGAGTCGGCGGCCAAGGGATTTGGCATGCCGATGGGGCCAATCACGCTCTATGACGTGGTCGGCCTCGACACGGCCTATTACGCAGGGCAGGTAATGCACGAGGCATTTCCCGACCGCATCGGCGAATCGCCGTTGTTGGCGGCGATGGTCAAAGCCGGGCGGCTGGGCCAAAAGAGCGGTGTCGGCTTTTTCGCTTACAAAGAGAAACGCGAGGGCCGCGGCACGCCCGATCCCAGTCTGGCCGAGGTCGTCAAGCCGCTTATGCGCGGCGGCTCGAAGCTAAGCGAGCAGCAAATCGTCGAGCGGCTCTTCCTGCCGATGGTGTTGGAGGCCACGCGCATCCTCGCAGAGCAGAAAGTCCGGGATCCTCGCGACGTCGATCTCGGCCTGATTTATGGCATCGGCTTCCCACCGTTTAAGGGCGGCCTGCTCTTCTGGGCCGACACAATCGGCGCGGCGAAGCTGATCGAGATGCTCAAGCCCTACGAGCCGCTCGGCCAGCGATACCAGCCGACCCCGATGCTCGCAGATATGGCCAAGAGCGGCGAGTCGTTTTATCGCTCCGGCTA
>DASSFG010000302.1:0-7526 GCA_035694685.1 Pirellulales bacterium | reverse complement strand
CCGGCACGAGCGGTCCAATCGAAGTACTATCGTGGAGCGAAGCCGTGATTTGAGGAACCGTATGCGTTAATGTATGCACGTACGGGTCTGTGGGAGCCCTGGGCGGGCAACCGCCCAGGGCCACCCTGCCGGGTCCAATTTTTCATGCGTCATCGTTTTCCGTCTTGGGACGCCCGCGGGGACGGAGCGTCGATTCAAGGCCGAGACGCACGGCCGTGGCCCGAACCCAAGCGTCGCCGCCGTAGGGTTGTCCGCGCACCACGCTCCGCCGAATCGCCTTCAGCTCCGCTTCGCTCTGCGGTTGATTCACGTACTGTAACCACGAACGGGGACGGGCGAGAGGCCAGTCGCTCAGCAGTTTGCGCTCTGCCGTCGTGCCGTTCCGGCGACGCCAAAGACTGCTGTACCGCCAGTCTTCGGCCCGGCGAACCATGTTCGCGCGCAGCGCGTTGCGCTCGACATACCTCACCACCTGGTAAAAGTGTTCGTCGTTCTCCACGGGAAACGATTTATAACGGCCTTGATAGAGGTGGCCGTAGCCGACCCGCGCGC
Source organism: Pirellulales bacterium (assembly GCA_035694685.1). Taxonomy (GTDB): domain Bacteria; phylum Planctomycetota; class Planctomycetia; order Pirellulales; family JAICIG01; genus DASSFG01. The sequence continues at coordinate 6,974 of DASSFG010000302.1, read as the reverse complement.
GGTTGATTTGCCAATTACGAGCATGGGTGATGGTGAGCTTTTGCATGAAGGCGCCCAGATCGCCGTCATGCTCCGGCCACAGAACCAGGTGCCAGTGGTTCGACATCAGGCAATAGGCGAGGATCCGCATTGACCGGGTCTCGAGGGTTTGTTCGATGACCCGTTCGAACGCCTCGAAATCGGCTTCCTTCAAGAACAACTTCATCCGGCCCACTCCCCGATTCAGGACGTGGAACACCATTCCCCCCGGCGCGATTCGTGCAGTTCTTGGCATGCCACCAAGCTACCGTCTGCCGTCGCCTTTGTCAAGTAATTGGACCCGTCCCCTTTAGTTGCCCTTTAGTTGCCCCAGCGATCAAGAAATTCACGAGTTCAAACAAAGAAGATAAAGAACGGCTCATCGCGGCCCACGACGCGCTGTGGCGTACAGCGGCGCGCGCCTTGGGCGTCATTGCGGTTGCCTCCATTGTGTACGTTGCATTTTGGCACCTGAGAACCTAGCCGCGCGGCCGTTAGCCCTGCCTAAAACCAGCGCACCCCGCTAGGCGGCGCCTTGCCGGTTTTTCCTTGACAGTTTTCCAGCAACGCACCTGTTAGACGCTACCCGGCTGGGAGTTCCGATGTCAACGTGGCTTGTCGCCGATAAAGTGAGACAATATCGTTTCAGTTTCTGCCCTGCAGCGAATAATTTGATCTACAGCACGGTTCGGCTCCGCTTGCGCGTCGCTGAACCCTGAATCCTGACCCCTGAACCCTGACATGGACCGCCAAGAAGTCGCCGCTGCAGCACACACGATCGTGGTCAAGGTCGGGACACGCATTCTGACGCGCCCCGACGGCCGCTTGAATGAAGAGCGCATCGCCGGACTGGCCGAAGAGATTCACCAGGCGATGGTTCTCGGCCGAAAAGTGGTGCTCGTGAGCTCCGGTGCGGTGGGGGCGGGCATGGGCGCTCTGGGCCTGAGCGAGCGCCCCCGTGACCTGGCCCATTTGCAAGCCGTGGCGGCCGTGGGCCAATGCCAGTTGGTGCAGACTTACGACCGCTCGTTGCGCGCCCATGGCCGGCACGCCGCGCAGGTCTTGCTCATTGCCGACGATCTCGATGACCGCACCCGTTATCTCAACGTGCGCAATACTCTCTTGCGGCTGCTGGAGTATGGAGCGGTGCCGATCATTAACGAAAACGACACCGTGAGCGTCGAAGAATTGCAAACCACCTTCGGCGACAACGACCGGTTGGCTGCCATGGTTACCAACCTGTTGCGGGCGCCGTTGCTCGTGCTCCTTTCCGACGTCGACGGGCTTTACGACGGCGATCCTCAAACCGCCGGCGCTCAGCTCATTCCCACGGTGACCAAGATCGACGAGAGCGTGCTCGCACTGGTGCGCGATCGCCGGACCGGCCTCAGCAAGGGAGGCATGGCCAGCAAACTGGCGGCGGCCAAAATGGCCACGCTCGCCGGCGAAAACGTGATCATCGCCAACGGGCGCGAGCCCGGGGCCCTGCGCCGGATTCTGGCCGGCGAAGTGGAAGGCACGCTGGTCACGGCCCAACCGCAGGCGCTTACATCCTGGAAACGTTGGATCGGCTTTACAGCACAACCACGCGGTTACCTCGTGCTCGACGACGGCGCCCGCCGGGCAATTGAGAAACAGGGCCGCAGCTTGCTGGCCATCGGAGTCGTGGACTGCACGGGCGACTTTGCCAAGGGCGACGTTTTGGCCCTGCGCGACAGCCACGGAGCGGAATTCGCGCGTGGCCTCACGAACTACGCCGCCGCCGATGTACAGCGCATCAAAGGGCTGAAGACCGACGCCATCGCCGCCGCCCTAGGCCATTGCCCCTATCAGGAAGTGATCCACCGCGACAACATGGTCGTCACGGCTTAGTAAGACGTGCCGGCAAGCCACGCTACGCCCAGCAGCGTCGTCAGCAGGGTCAGCGGCACGCCGACTTTGAGGTACTCCAGAAAGCTGATGTTGGCCCCGCTACGGCGAGCGCTTTCGACCACGATCAGGTTCGCTACCGAACCGAGCAGCGTCAGGTTGCCTGCCAGTGTGCTCGACATGGACAGCGCCAGCCAGGCTTGCTCTTGCTGAGGAATGACCTCGATGAGCGGCTTGAACAGCAGCACCGCCGGCACGTTCGACACCAGGTTGGACAGCGCCACCGACAACGCGCTCACCATCACCACCGGCGACTGCCGCAACGACTGCCAACGTTCGAGGCCCCAGGAGTGTACCACGTTGACTTCAAAAGCGTGAACCACCACGAACAGGCCGGTGAACATCACCAACAGCGGCCAATCGACGGCGCGGTAGATTTTGACCGGCCGAGTTCGGCTGAGCATCATTACACCCGCCGCCGCCAGCGCCACCAGCGTGATGGAGTGCCCGGCGAAGAAGAGCGCGACCGTGGCCAGTGTAACGAAAACGCTTTTGGTTAGGAGCGGGCGATGGACGTGAATCAGCCGGGGCCGCAAAGCGGGCTCGCCGGCGGCTTGGGGTGCCAATTGCCGCCGATAAACCCAGGCTACGATGATAAACGTCAACAGCAAGCAGGCCAAAGCGATGGGTGCCAGCCGCAGGCAAAATCGCAGATAGGAGATCTCCGACAGCGAGCCGATGATGATGTTCTGCGGGTTTCCGGTGATGGTCGCCACCGAACCGACGTTGGAGGCCGTTGCCAAGCCGATCAGATAAGGCGCCGGCGGACGTCCCAGCCTGCGGCAAAGGCTGACGACCAGTGGAGTCATCGCCACACAGACAACGTCGTTCACCAGAAAGGCCGACAAGAAACCTGAAATACAAATCACGGTCGCCAGGAGCGGTAAGGGGGCGCTGAAGCGCTCGGCAATCGTTTCGGTCGCTAGAGCGAAAAAACCGCACAGGTTCAGGTACGCCACCACCACCATCATGCTGAATAGCAGCACGATGGTCTGGTAGTCGACCGCACGGGCGGCGTCGGGCAACGGAAGCACCCCGGTAGCGAGCACCGCCGCGGCGCCTACCAGTGCTATGCCGGCCCGATCGATGCGCAAACCCGGTACCTCACCGACCGCCAGGCCCAGGTAGGTGAGTGCGAAGATCACCGTGGTCAGTAAGGTTGTCGGATCTGGATCAGTCATGGTCGTCCATGCTCGCAATGACGTTCGTGTCTGCCGCGGCCAACGCCGGCGGGCCGCTCACGCGGCCATCCTTCCTAGCGATTCCGGTCGGCGCATCGCCGGCAGGTAGTGTCTCGGGGAGGGCGATAATTAGCAAGACCGTTGCCGCACCTCCCACCACGGCCAAGGCGCCGAACAGGCCGCGATAGCCCAGCACCTCGACAAGCGGTGCCACGGCCGCTGGTCCCAAGGCCGAGCCCAACACCAGCGAAGTGCCCACGACCGCCTGCGCTTCGCTCACGCGGCGGGCGTCACCCAGCCGATCGATCACCCAGGTGCCCGCCAACACTGAAAACAGGCCGCTGGCCACACCGTCGAGGACTTGCACCGCGAGCACCTGCCAGCTTGCTTCCGCCATGCCGAGCAAGACGAGTCGCACCGCCATGGTCAACCAACAGGCGATCAAAAGCGGCCGACGCCCGATGCGGTCTGCGAGGCGGCCTGCCGGACGAGCGATCAACGTCCAGGCGATCATGCTTACCACAAAGGCGAACGAAAGCATGCGTGTGGGCGCCTCCAGGTCGCGCTTCATGAATAGTCCCAGGTAAACACCGGCCGGCGCATTACAAAAGTGGAACAGGACCATTGCCGCGATGAACGTCCACGTCGCGCGGTCGTAACCCGGCTTGCCTGGCTTTGTGCCGGTGTGTGTCGCCGACTGAAGCGTTCGGGCCAGGCGATTGCGGTCGTGAATCAACAGCCCTGCCACCACCGCCAGACATTGCAAGGCGGCCAACCAGGTGAGGATCGAACCAACGCCGTGCGCCTCCGCCCACCAGCCACCGACAATCGCCACGACGACCACGCCCGCGGGTCGAAAGAACCGCAAGGCGGCGAGTGCCGAGCCCACGCGATCGGCCGTGGCCAGCGACGCGGCTTCGGCGCCGGACAAGCTTTCGATCACCGCTCGGCAGATGCCATTTTCGGCGAATAGCACGACGAGCATCCCCAGCCAGATTATGTTGTGCGCGACAGGCAAGAGCATGGTGGCGACGGCGAGCAGCAGCAGGGCCGTGACGAGAAACGGCTTGCGCCATTGCCAGCGATCGGCCCACAGCCCGATCGGGAACTGCGCCAGGCTGGCCAACGCCGCCAGCGTCGAGACCATGCCGATCTGCGAGTCGGATAATCCTTTCTCGCTTAGGTACAGCGGCAGGAACGGAAGCGTGAAGCCGATGCCCGACATGCCGAGCAGATACGCTCCGTAAAGTCCAATGCGATTGCGAAAGATCATAGATCACCTGGTTGCGGTCACGTTCAAGTGGCGGCGGGTGCATTCGCAATCGACGTGCCTGGCGATGGCAGGCCAGGCGACGAGGGATGAAAGATGAGCCATGCAGGACAAAACGCCGTCTATTTCGCAATGTCGGATAGGACGGCATTTCGCCGTTGCCGTTCCTCTCCGATGGCGGTTGGGCAGGATTCTCCCGCCTGTCGAGAAGAATTCTCCCACACAGGTGGAGATGCAACGCTTTGCTCAACGACCGGAGAATCGCCCTCTTCGCGGCCTCGGTGACCGAAACGGAACAACGCCAACATGCGGCGCCCCGTAATCGCTCAGGGGCACCGCGAACCGACTAACAGAAAGCCGTTCGCGTTACTTCGGGAAACGCACGCGGCACGGGCGTAAACCGACGGGACGGATCGACGAGGAAGGTAATCGAGTTGCCTCCACAGGCCGCCAGATGATTTTCTTTGCCGGGCCCGGTGAGGTGCAGGTCGCCGGGAACGACGAAGACTAACGGCTCATTCATGGTAACTTCCAGCCTTTCAAACGTGATTGCAGTGCCTTGCGGCGCGCGGACGTAGCAAAGACAAAAAACATAGCGGTAGATGGCCAGCCGACGACCGCAATCGGCGTACCCTGCCGGAGAATGGGGAGCGCAAGCGTAACGGTGCCTGGACTTACAGCCTGAGTGCAGGCGAGGCTCGAGGCAATCGTGGGCAAAAAACTCCCGCCGCTGCGCAGAGATGTTCCCATGTTAAATCGCCGAGGCACGTTCACTCTCTCGGCCGCAAGTCGTATTGCCGGATTTTGTCGAAGAGTTGCCGGCGGCTGATGCCAAGTTCTCGCGCCGCTTTCGTGCGGTTCCAATCGGTTTGCTGCAAGGCTTGTGCGATCACCCGCCGCTCGGTTTCCGCCAATATTTCTTTCAACTGCAAGCCGCCGGTCGCGTCTGCCGGGGCAGTGGCTGGCGCGCCGGAAACCCGTGAATTGGGAACCAGATCGGAAGGAAGGATCAATCGTCCACGGGCCAAGGCGGTGGCCCGCGTCAAGACGTTTTGCAATTCGCGCACGTTGCCCGGCCACGCTTGCTCGCGTAGCCAGTCGACCGCCTCTGGCGAAAGCGCCAGCCGAGGCCAATCGTATTTTTTTGCCAGCCGCGACACGATATGTTCGGCGATTAATGGAACGTCGTCGCGCCGATCGCGCAGCGCCGGCAGCTCGACCGTCACGACGTTCAGCCGATACCAGAGATCCTCGCGGAATTTGTCTTCGGCAATCATGCCGGGCAAATCGCGGTGCGTCGCCGAGACGATCCGCACGTCGGCTTCAACTGTTTGGCTTCCGCCCACACGCTCGAACCGCCCAGTCTGGACCACGCGCAGCAGCTTGGCCTGCAAGGCGACATCGAGATCGCCGATCTCGTCGAGAAAAAGCGTGCCACCGTCGGCCTGCTCGAAACGGCCGATGCGCTGGGCGACGGCTCCGGTGAACGCGCCGCGCTCATGGCCGAACAATTCGCTTTCCAAGAGCGTTGGGCTGAGCGCCGCGCAGTTCACCTTGATGAAAGGACGGTCGGCCCGCGGCGAATTCCTGTGAATGGCATTCGCCACCAATTCTTTGCCCGTACCGCTCTCTCCTAAAATCAGCACCGGCTCGCGGGTTGCCGCGACGCGTCCGACTGTCTTAAACACCTCGATCATGCCAGAAGAACGGCCGACCAACTCTTCTTCCAGCACGCCACCCAGGTCGTCCTCGCGCTCGATTTCCATCGCGCGCACCTGGGCCACCAGTGCCTGCTGGGTCAGGGCACGCCGCACCGTGAACAACACTTCGTCCAGGTCGAACGGTTTGGTGATGTAGTCGAAGGCCCCCAGCTTCATCGCCTCGATCGCCCACTGACTGCCGCCGAAGGCGGTAATTACGATCACCGGCGTCTCTTCCAGATCGTGCTGGCACTCACGCAGGACTCCCAGACCATCCAACTCGGGCATCTTCAAATCGAGCAGTGCCAAATTGACATCGGGCGCCGCCAGCATTTCGACCGCTTGCCGTCCATCTTCGGCCTGGTGCACCGCAAAACCCTCGGACGATAAAAGCGTCGCCAGGTTGGCCCGGATGGTAGGATCGTCGTCGGCAATGAGAATAACGGGACGCACGGGAGGGTTCAGGTTGGGGTGGGGGATTGGTGCTTACATCTTGCGGAATGACGAATGACCAATGACGAATGACGAAAGAATGACGAAATCCGAATGACGAAAACAGCGAGTTCGCACATTGGCCGAAAGACAACGAGGATCACTGGCCCGCTCATTCGGATTTCGTCATTCGGGCTTCTTTCGTCATTCGGATTTCGTCATTCGTCATTCCAAATGTGGTTCTTTGCTTAGGAGTCACCGTTCAGGCGTCGCTTTCTCTCAATGGCAGTTCAATCCGGAACCGTGCCCCGTGTTGGTCCGCAGTGACCAAGATAATGGTACCATTGTGCTGTTCGATAATCTCACGGCAGATGGCCAGCCCGAGGCCGGTGCCCTGTGGACGCGTGGTGAAAAAAGGCTCAAAGAGGTGCGCGGCGATCTCGG
>DASSFG010000301.1:0-5452 GCA_035694685.1 Pirellulales bacterium | reverse complement strand
CGGCATCCGAGGCGGAAACACCGCCTAATCGGAGTTGCGAGAAGCTTGGCAACTCACCCAGTTGGCGCAGGTCGTCTGCCGCGAGCGGAACGCCTCGGAAGTGCGCGCCAACAAGCAGTGACGCGTCGTCAATCGCTGTTTCGTCGCGCGTCCAAGGTTTGGACCGGCCGTTTGAGTCGCGTTGCCATATTTCACCGCCCCGCGCGATAACCCAGTGGGCCAACCGCCGGCCGAGGACCAATCGCTCGGCCTCGCGTTGTGGATCGACGGGAACCAGCGGAAGCTCGTCGTCCGCGACTTCGCGGTGTGAGAAGACCTCGTCCGGCACCGCCGTTTCGGCAAAGGCGCCTTTGCACTCCCAAAGCAACTCAAACGCGCATTGCGACGCGTCTGGTCCGAAAAGTTCCAACTGTAACCGGTGTGGCTGATCGTCGAGGTCGAACACGAAGCGGAGCGTTGGCGATCCGACGCGCATGATATCGGTCTCGTCGACGAGCCAACGCCCGTCGAGCGCGAGCCGCACACCGCCCGGTGAACGGCGAAGCCCGAGCTTGTAACGCCCGGCAACTTGAGGCCGAAGATATCCAGTCCAACGGACGGAGAAGGGCCCCGCCGTGCCCTCCGGTGCGGCGGAAAGGGCGGCCGTCGACACGACGCTATCGGTTGCCGAACCTTCGAAATTCTCCCCCTCGAACCACTGTCTGACCAGACCGGGGCGCGTTGTCGACTCGCCGTTCTCGGTTTCCGTTTTGTCCTGTTCCGTCGTCGCAGAGACAATCTGCCCTGGAACAGTCCCAGAGTGTTCCGGGCCGGGCGGCTCGGCGATCGAAGGCGCTGCGCCGGTCGTGCCGCCGGCAGCCCGTGGAACGGACGCCAATTCTTGGTCGCCGCTGTTCGACGTGGCGTAGACCAGGACTCCTGCCAGGCAGGCAACGGCCAGTAAGCCGCCGGCAACCATCGCCCACGTACTTGCCGCGCTCGGCGTGCGCTTTGAAGACGGCCGCCTACGCAACACAAGCGGCGGCTGATCGAAGGCCGGCGCGGTGGCAACATCGATCGTTGCGGGGGCAGCCATGCTCCTTGCCACGGGCGGAGGGGTTGCCCGTCGGGTGCCGCGTTTCAGCTTTGCGTCGTAGGCGGCCCTTTTTGCGGCATCGAGCAGGCAGACCTTCGCCGCCGCCAATTCGTTCAACACGTGTTGCGAAACATCGACGTATTCGTTCGCTGCCAGCGTGCGGACGTAGGCAATGCGCTGATCGGCGGCATGCCCGATCGTCTCAGGATCGCCCTCGAAAAGCGGCAGTCCGAGAAGCTGATAATAATTCGGCGGCCGCTCGTCACTGCGGATGCCCAGCCACTTGTGATAGGGATCGAACGATGCATCCATGACCCGGCCATCTGGATAAAAGGCAAAGGCGTCACCATCTCACGACGCGATGATTATCGCGAAGATCCTACCCTGCGGCAAGCCTTGGCAACTCCCCGCCTTGCGGGATGCTCACGTGACGGCGATAATCGTGCTCGTCGCTGTGGATTTCCGGATGCGGTAACCTGCGAGACCATCATGCCCGACTCGTTTGATCCTTATCGGAAGTGGTTGGGGATTGCAACACCCGAGCGCCCGCCGAACCACTACGAGCTCTTGGGCGTGGAATTGTTCGAGTCCGATGAGGAAACGATCGGCCATGCCGCCGAGCGGCGGATCGCATACCTCCGCAGCCTAGACGGTAGCGAACATGCCGACTTGCGAGCGCGCATTCTCAATGAATTGGCAGCCGCGAAAGCGTGCTTGCTGAGCCGCGCGAAGAAAGCCGACTATGATCGGCGCCTGCGGGCGACGCTGCCTGGTCCGCCCGTGAAGCCGCCGCCCGTCGTTCGCCCTCCCGCTGCGCTCGTTCAGCGCACTGTGCGTTCCCACCCCGGTGCGGAGGCTGCTTCGCCCGTCATCATCAGGAATCGGACGCAGAAAACCCGGCAAAAAGTTTCCCAACCGTTCGTGGTTGCACTTCTCATCGGTGCGCTCGTGTTCGTCGCGCTGCCGCTTGGCTGGCTGGCAACGCGCTGGGCGACCGTTCGCTCCGACAAGCAAAGCGAGACGCCCCAAGCCGTAGCGGCAGCCGGCTCAACGGTGATGCTCACCGGCGAAGTCGTGTACTCTGACGAGCCGCGCACGAGTGGAGCGGCGACGGACGCCGGACCCAGCGAAGCGAATGCGCCGCCTGGCTCAAGCGGCGACGCCCAGCAAGCGCCGTCCGCCGGCCCTGGAGTCGAAGGGTCGGATACGGGGGATACGTTCGGGAACCAAACGAAAGAGCGGCTGCCTTCCCAGAGCGTGGACATGAAGTTCGTCGCCACAGGAGGGACGGCCAGGGCGGGTGGTTTCCGGCCGATTCGCGCAGAGTTGGACGCGACTCCTGACTTGGTCAAGAAGGCCCCGGAGGGGCTCGCAGCGCCCAAATACGGCATCCTTGTTCTCGGAGACCGGCGTTGGTCCGCGATCGTGGACGAGCCAGAAGGAAAGCCCGCGAAGCTTTACGTCGACACCAACGCAGACGGCGATCTGACGAACGATCCCGGAGCGACCTGGACAGCCAAGACGAACAACGGTTTGACGATGCACGAGGGCCGGGCCCAAGTCGAGCTCGGCGAGGAAAGCCTCGGCTGGCTTAACTTCTACCGCTTCGATCCGAACGACCCCCAGCGCGCGCAACTGAAGAACACGTTGCTATTTTACACCGATTACGGTTACGAGATCACGCTCAATCTCGACGGCCGGGAGTTCATCGCGTTCATGTCCGGCAAGCCAAGCGCCGACAGCTCGCTGTGGATTGACCGCGACGGCAACCAGCGTACCAGTTACAAGCGGGAAGTCATCTCCGTCGGCAAGCCGTTCAACTTCACGGGCACGACTTATCTGCTCGCTTTGAACGACGGCAAGCTCACGCTGGGCAAAGCGGCCGTCGCGCTTCCTCTCACACCGCCGCCTCCTGATCTGGCGATCGGCAAGAAAGCCCTGCCGTTCACGATGGCGGCGATGGACGGCACGATGATCGACTTTCCCAAGACGTATGCCGGCAAGCTGGTGATGCTCGATTTCTGGGCGACATGGTGCCCCCCGTGCGTCGTCGAGGTGCCCAACGTCAAGACTGCCTACGACGCCTGGCATGACCAAGGCTTTGAAATTGTCGGCATCAGCCTCGACGACAAAGACATGGCCGAAAAGCTCGCGGCATTCACCAAAGAGAAGGGCATGCCTTGGCCGCAGCTTTACGAAGGCAAGCAGTGGGACACCACGCTGGGCGGATTGTACGACGTGAGCGCAATCCCCTTTGCCCTGTTGGTCGACGGCGACAGCGGCGAAATACTCGGCACCGCGCAAGAGCTTCGCGGTCCCGGGCTGAGCGACTTCATCGGCAAGGCCCTGGCCAAGAAGAGTGGCCATGCGGAAAATGCTCTGGCAAAAAGGAAGGCCACACCGGTATCGCCCGAAAGTTTTGGCTTAAAGGCCGAGCTCTTCCGCGGCATCGATTTCGGCCAACTTGTAAAGACGCGCATCGATCCTCAGATCGATTTCATGTGGGGACAGACAGCGCCCGACCCGGACTCGCCCGACGACGGCTTCTCCATACGTTGGACCGGCTGGCTCAAGCCACCCAAGCCCGGCCCTTACAAGCTGATTATGCTTTCCGACGATTGCACTCGGCTCTGGCTCGACGGCACACAGATCTTCAACTTCACGGGCTATTTTTCCCAGTGGCGCTGCGAGACAACGGTAAACCTGACCGGCGAAGCGGTCGCCATCCGCGCGGAATATTACGATCTTGATCAATCGGCGATATGCAGTCTGCGCTGGATTCCACCTGGCCGCCGCTACGAGCAACCGATTCCTGCCGGTGCCTTGTTTCACGATGAGAAGTCGGCGCGGGAAGCGGAAGTCGACGTCCTCGACGCAGACTTCGACCCCAGCTCGGGCAACGGCCTGACCGCCGTGTATTATGGCGGCGACAACTTTCAGACTAGGATCCTCGAGCGCATCGATCCGGAGATCAACTGGATTTGGGGACAACATCCGCCGGCGCCTCAGGTTCCCGACGACCACTTTTCCGTGCGCTGGAAAGGATGGCTGCGGGCGCCCAACCCCGGCACGTATCGCTTGATCCTGGTCAACGACGATGGAGCCCGCTTGTGGCTTGACGGTCGCACGATTGTCGACGACTGGCGCGACCATGTTGCGAACCGAACCGAGGTGGCGGTAAAACTGACCGCTCGGCCGGTTCCCATTCAGGTCGAATACTGGGAAGGCATCATCAGCGCCATCCTCAGCTTGCGTTGGATTCCGCCCAACTCGAACGTCGAGCAAGTCATTCCGCGCGAGTGCTTGTTCCAGGTTCCCCCCGCGGCCGATCGGCTCTTGTTGCGTGAAAACTTTAAAGCCGAAATCGAAAACAGTCGGACTCCGGCGCTGGCGGCCGTTGCGCGCAAAATCGTTGCGCAGCCGCTGCTCGCCCACAAAAAACCGGTCCTCGACCTGGAGATCAGTTCGGACGGGCACTGGCTCGCGACAGGTGGTCTGGATGGCACCGCGCGCCTGTGGGATTTGAAAGCGGATGATCCCGGCGCGACGCCCGTAACACTTGACCCGCGCGACGGCTCGCTCGAGGAGCTGGCGATCAGTTCCGACAATCATTGGCTGGCGACGGGCAGCCAGCATGCAACGGCAAGACTCTGGGACTTACGCTCGAGCGATCCTTCGGCGAAGTTTATTCCGCTCGTCAGCCAGCGTGCTGTGCAATTGCTTGCCTTCACGCCCGATACCCACTGGCTCGCCACCGGCGGCTTTGACGGCACTCCGCACCTCTGGGATCTGACGGCCGGCGACCCGGCCGCGGCGCCCGTCTTGTTGGACGGACAACGGGACACCGTCAGGGCCGTTGTCGTGAGCCCGGACGGACGGTGGTTAGCGACCAGCGGCCAAAAGGAGCATGCCACCGATCTTCGTCTTTGGGATCTGCGTTCAGTGCCCCAGAAGCGAACACCGATCGTGTTACAAGGAAGCAGCATCGTCGTTTATTCGATCGCGTTTAGCCCCGATGGCAAATGGCTTGCGGTGGGCGGCGCCGATAACGCGATCAAGCTCTGGCCGATGACTGACTCTGGAGCGGCCGCCAATCCTATCGTGCTTCCCCAGCCTGAAAGGGCATTTGTGGTCGGCTTCAGCGCCGACAGCCAACGAGTGGCCAGCGGCAGCTTCTCAGGAACCGTGTATGTTTGGGACCTGCGAGCTCCGGGGGCGGCGCCGACAAAACCTGCCGCCGTATTGAACGGGCACACGGGCCTTGTCTTCCGATTGATCTTTACCCAAGACGGCCGATGGCTAGCTACGGCAAGCGGCGACAACACGGCACGTTTGTGGGATTTATCATCCCCTCGAGCGCAACCGACGTGCATCGTT
>DASSFG010000300.1:0-7359 GCA_035694685.1 Pirellulales bacterium | reverse complement strand
CTACAACACATCCACCACCGTCTTCCCGGTAATCGAACTGTTCTTCGTATCCGTCGCTGTGATGGTTTGGTTGCCCGCTTTTCGCAGCACCACGCCGGTAAAGGTGTGGACGCCGTTGTCGGCGGCTGTGAACGTGTAGTTGGCGGGCAGATGCGCCTGGCTGTCGCTGCTGGAGAAGTGGACCGTACCGACATAGCCGGTGACGATGTTGCCGTAGGCGTCTTCGACCGTGACGGTAAGACTAAAGGGAACGCCCGGCTGGACGCTGGCAGGCGCGTTGAGCACAAACTTGCTCGCCGCTGCCGGCTTCACCGTGATGCCGGAATCCGTGCCGTGCAGGCTAGCATTGACTGTGTCGGTGGCCGTGATCGACTGCGTACCGGCGGTCTTTAGCGTGGCGCTAAAGGTGTGCTTCCCTGCGTCGCCGCTGGTGAAGGTGTAGTTGGCGGGCAGCACCGCCCTGGCGTCGCTGCTGGTGATGCGGACCGTGCCGGTGTAAGCTGTGGCGACGTTGCCGTAAGCATCCTTGAGCGTCACGGTGAAGCTGCCGGCAACTCCTGCCGTGATCGGCGATGGGAAGCCAGTGACAATCATTGTGCTGGCCGTGGCAGGGCTGACCGCCACGGTGGTGCTGCCCATGATTGAGCCAGTCGACGCATCTGTGGCCGCCACGGTTTGGCTTCCTGCCGTCTTGAGCGTCACGGCGCTGGTGAAAGTGTGAACGCCCGCGTCGTTGGCCGTGAACGTATAGTCCGCTGGCAATCCAGCCAGGCCGTCGCTGCTGGTGAAATGAACCGTGCTCGCATAGCCAGTGGCTACGTTGTTGTAGGGATCAAGTGCGGTCACGATCACACTAAACGCGTTGCCCGCCGTGCTGCCCGCCGGCGAACTGACGGCGAAATGACTGGCCGATGCTGGCGTGACCCCGATACCCGTTTCACTGCCACTGACCGTGCCGGTTGAGGCATCGGTGGCCGTGATCGATTGCGTGCCGGCCGTCTTTAGTGTGCCGCTGAACGTGTGCTTGCCCGCATCGGCGGCGGTGAAGGTGTATACTGCCGGCAGCGCGGCCTGGCCGTCGGAACTGTTGAAGCGTACCGTGCCGGTGTAAGCAGTATCGACCGTGCCGTCAGCGTTCAAGGCAGTGACCGCGAAAGTGCCAGGCCTACCTGCCTGCGTCGATGTCGGGAAACCACTCAAGCTGAAGCTACTCGCTGCGGGCGCCGGTGGTGCCCAATTGGCCCCAGTGAGCCGCACTGAGCCCCCGCCCGCCCCGCTCACCGCCAGGTCAGCGAAAGCATCACCATTGAAATCTCCCATCGTGATCGCGTTCGGATTCTCGCCGTACGGATAATCGGCGTAGCTGAGCGAGAGAGTCTGGGACCAGGTGAAAGCGCCGTCGCCGTTGCCCAAGAGCACGTTGACGTTCGGATCGGTGACCGTGCCATACCATGTATACGGCGTACCGTAATACGTATAACCCGTGTATGGGCCCGTCGTGTATTGATCAAAACCCGCTACCGCAAGGTCCATCTTTCCGTCCCCATTCACATCTCCCATGACGACCGCTCGTGGGTTTTCGGAGGCGGCGACATCGGCGCCTCGCTGGAAGGTGCCGTCGCCATTGCCCAGGAGCACCGCAACGTCATCAAAATCATTATTGACGGCGACGATGTCGAGCTTCCCATCGCCGTTCACGTCTCCCACGGCGAGGGATGTCAGACGACCGCCAGTGACGAAGTCGGTGGGCGCTCCAAGCGTGCCGTCGCCATTGCCCTGTAGTACAGCGACGCCACCGGAATCGAGTCCCGAGACGACGACATCGAGGTTACCGTCGGCGTTGAAGTCACCCAACTTCATGGTTTCAGTCCAGAAGTCGCTAAGCTGAGTTGTGCTGGCAAGCGAGAAGGTGCCGTTCCCTTGCCCCAGGAACACGTCGACAATGCCAACGTTCGCAGTGGTGGCGGCCTCACCCGCGACGACCACGTCGAGGCGGCCATCGTGGTTCATGTCCCCGATCGCGACGGAGACGCCAATACCATTGCGGAAACCGGCCAAGGCGAACGTGAGCGGCGCCTGGAAGGTGCCATCGCCGTTGCCTAGCAGCACGCTCAGCGAGGGGTTCACCGAAGAGAAGCCTGCACCAGTATAGCCGCTGTTGCCGGTCACGATGTCGAGCTTGCCATTCCCGGTGAGATCCCCTACAGCCGCGGAGAAGGGTCCGGTACCAGTCGGGAAGGTCCGCGCGGACTCAAATGTGCCATCTCCTTTGCCGAGCGAGACGCCAACCGCGCTCTCGCTGTTCCCGCTCAGGCAGGTCACCAGATCCTGAACGCCATTATTGGTCAAGTCAGCCGCAACGACCGCCTGACCGCCGGAATAATTTACCGGCGCCATGAACGTTAGCAGGCAACGGCTTTCCAAAGCCTCAAGCCGCAACCGCTCGGTCGGACGGCGACGGCGGCTCTTGTTTGACTTGCGTACACGCGCCGCTGACGACGTACCCGCCTCTGAGGATCTTGAGCGAAACCACATGGAAAGTCTCCTTTATGCCAGTGGTCTGCTCTATAATGGGGACGGCGACCTTTAGGGCGCGCAGACCGTGCGCCGCTTGGGTGCCGGGCCGGTGGGGAGCTTGCTTGGCCGTAAGGACCCCGCCGGCCGTCTTTCAAGTTTTGGATTTTGGATTTTGGATTCGAGACGGGTTACGAGCCTGTTTCCGTAACTGGTGTTTTCAAGAGTGACGTGGCCTCGGGGAGCAACAGTTGAACCTCAAGCCAATCGGGTGCGGGCATCTTCGCCGGTTTTGCCCCCGCGTCAATTTGCCGAATCCGCCGTTCAGCCCGTTCAAAGAATCTTTGAGCGATGGCTGTGTGGCCCAGGCGTTGATGCGCCATGGCGAGAACCAGCTCATTCAAAGTCCCGGTGCCGTTGAATTGCCAGAAGCTTTCTAAGGATTTCTGCAACGTTTCGATGGCCAGGTCGAACTGGCCGTCCCGGTAGTAAGCAAGCCCTAAGACATGAAAATGCCAGGGATATTCTGGTCCGAGAGCCGCCGCCTGCTGCGCCCATCGGACAATGCGGTGCGTTTCAAATACCGGTTCATCAGTTAGCGCGCAGGCACGAGCAAGTTCATAGGCTGCAATGGCGCTGCCCGCTAGTACATCGTCTTCGGCCATCCCGGCACAGAGACGGCGATAACCGTCCATGTCCTTAATGAGCAGATGCAGTGCTACATACTCAAAGCGCCTGCCCAGATCATCGCTCGACAGTAGATCGGACATCCCGGCATATTCCTGGGCGGCCTCGGTCCACCGGCTATTGCGGATGTATAGACGGGCTCGGGCCGCGCGAACCGAGTCGTCGTCGATCCCCAATAATTCCGCTGCTTCGATCTGCAATCGCTGGCTTTCGTCGAGATGACCCGTTGTCCTCGAGTTCAAGGCTTGGTGGTACCACTTGCGGGCCTCGTCGCGGCTGCCCAATTGCCAGTGGGCCATCGCGAGGAAGAAGCACGTGAATTCGGTGCGGCCGCTTCCGAGTTCCATTGCCTTCGTCAGATCCACAACGGCTTCGCTCCACTTCCCGGCGAGACATTCCGCGATGCCGAGGCCTTGCGATCCGCCTTGGGGATCGAGTGAGACGCTTTTTTGTGCGAGTTTGAGGGCCTTATCGGTATCGCGGTACTTTAGATCTGTACATGTCGCCAGGTGCCGCGCGAGGTGGCGATATGGCGACGGATCGGTCGGCTGAAGCTGAATTGCCGAATGAAGCTCAGCGAGCGCGTCGCCTATCCTTCCCTGCTGGACAAGTGCCTCGGCAAGTTCGCAACGAGCAAGTAATGTCGGATCGATCTCATCTGACCTGCGCAACTCCGCCACAGCCTTCCGAAAATCTCCCTGATGCAGCAGGGCCCTGCCAAGCCCGCAGTGGGCTACGGCCGATTCGGGATCAAGCTCGACCGCTTTTTCAAAGGCAGCTTCCGCCTCGTTAAAGATGCCCCGTTGAAGCAGGGCATCGCCGAGCCCGCACTGCGCCGACGTGGATCTCGGAGCTACGGCGACTGCCAGGCGGCTAGCGGCCAGGCGCGCGTCGAGTTTTTCGCGCCCTAAGCGTTCTCGCGTCATCCGGATTAGGCGATTGTTCGGATCGAGTTCGAGGGCCTTGCTGAAATCGGCGAACGCTTTGTCGTTCTGGTGGGCTTTTGCGTAAGCTTGGGCCCGAGAGACCCATGCGCTGACGTTTTTCGGGTCCATTTCGAGGCACTTGGAAAACTCCTCGATCGATTCCTCGACCTGTCGTTTTTCGGACAGGGCAAGCCCAAGAAAATAGTGCGCGTCAGGGAAGTCCGGCTTGAGCCGCAGCGCCTCCTGATGCTCGGCGATGGATTCAACCAGGTTTCCTTTGACGCGCAAGGCGGTGCCGAGATTGTTGTGGGCAATCGCAAATAACGGGTCCAAGGCGATGGCTTGTTGAAACTCCACAATGGCGCGGTCGTTGTCTCCGTTCAAATGAAATGCCAGCCCCAAAATGCTGCGTGCCTCGGCGCTGCGCGGGCGGATGGCCACTGCCGCGCGGAAGTAGCCGATGGCTTCAACAGGACTCGCCGGCGAGGCGAAAATCAATAGATGCCCAAGGTTGTAGTTGGTCCAAAAATCGCCTGGATAGCGCACTTGCGCCTGTCGCAACACGGTCTCGGCTTCGTTGTGCAGGCCGGCGGCGTCGAGCACTGATCCCAGCCGCGCCAGCACGTGCGGTGGCTGCTTAAGCGTTTCTGCTTCCGACACAAGTGATCGCAACCTTTTGACGTCGCCGTCGAGTACAGCTTGGCGGAGCGTGCGTCTCCATGTGTTGTCGTCGGCGCCGTCCGCAACTTCGCGCAGCCATGTTCTGGTGTCGTCCAGCGGCAAACTTGTCACCGACGAATCATCAGACCGACCCGACGATTGAGTTGACGTGACGATCGGAGCGGGCTGTTCTTTCCTCAACTGCAACCAGGCATCGAGTCCACCGAGCAACGCTTCGCGGATCGGCGATTCCCGCACCAATGCCGCCGTCTGTGCCGGTTTCATGGCGGGGTCGAGTCCGTAGGCTTTAAAGGCCGAAGCATACTGCTCTTCCGCCCCAGCCCAATCCCACATTTCGCCATTCTTGCTGTCCGCTGGACGCAGGCGGATGTTTTCGAGTTCGTTCAGCATCTGCGCATCGCGCCGCGCCGCGCTGACGCGCACTTTCAACGCTTCGATTCGCTCGCGGATGCTCGGTAGGGTCGCTGTTTCATCCTGGGCGGCGAGACCCTTGGCCCGCTGGAGAATGTACTCGGCCTTGTTCACCGCGGCCTCCAACTCGTGTGGATCGTCGGTCGGCGTTAGCGCCGCGTCGTGCGCTTTCGTCGCGTCATCAAGCACATGCTCCACCTCAAGGTTGAGCCTTGCTCGGCGCGACGCGGTTTCGGTCGCCAACTCCGCTTCGCGGGCCGCACGATCACGCAGCGCCCAACCGAAGCCGCTGCCCATCAGCAGCAGGAAGAACAGCACCAGCCCGGTCACACCCAGGGCGATCTTGTTCCGATGGGCGAACTTGCGCAAGCGGTAGCTCGCCGACGGCGGACAGGCGAGCACCGGCTCATCATCGAGATAGTGGCGTACATCCGCCGCCAGACCGCTCGGTGTCTCATAGCGCCGATTACGGTCTTTTTCCAGCGCCTTCATCACGATCCAGTCGAGTTCGCCTTGGAATAGCTTACTGAGCTTGCACGGATCTGCCTGCCGCTGTCTCCAGGCCGCGGTCGTAGCCTTGCCGACCGTGCTGATGCGAGCGCTCGGCTTGGGCGGCTCTTCCTCGCGGATGATGCGGCGCATTTCGTCGTAACCGACTTTGCTCAACCGGTCGTTTTCAAACGGCGTGGTGCCCGTCAGCAACTCGTACAACAGCACGCCCAGCGAGTAAACGTCGCTGCGCGTGTCGACGTCAAGCCCGCTCATCTCGGCCTGTTCCGGCGACATATAAAGCGGCGTGCCGATGATATGTGCGAAGTTCGTGAAAAGCGTCTTTTCGGTCAACTGTTGCCCCATCGCCTTGGCAATGCCGAAATCGATTACCTTCACCACCGGCTGGCCGTCATGCAGCGTGACCATTACGTTGGTAGGCTTGATATCGCGGTGGATGACACCCTTTTGATGCGCGTGCTGCACCGCCTGGCAGACATCAACGAACAACTCCAGGCGCTGGCGGATGCCGAGGCAACTTTGATCGCAGAATTCGGTGATCGGCACGCCGCGGACCAGTTCCATGACGAAATAAGGCCGTCCGCCTTCGGTCGTGCCGCCGTCGAACACGTGGGCGAGATTGGGGTGGTCCATCAGGGCCAGCGCCTGCCGCTCGGCCTCGAATCGGGCAACGACCTGCCGCGTATCCATGCCCGGCTTGAGCACCTTGAGCGCCACCTTGCGCCGCACCGGCTGCTGCTGTTCAGCCATGAACACGACGCCGAAGCCCCCCTCGCCGATCTGTTCCAGCAGTTTATACGGCCCGATCGTCGTGCCCGGCCGTTCGGCAAGTGGCCGCTCGACGGTGGCAGACAACGACACCTCATGGTTTTCGAGAAAGCTGTCCTCTTCGCGGTGGCGTGCGAGGAGCCGTTCGATCCGCTGACGAATATTGGGCGCACCCGCGCATACGCGGTCGAGAAATGCCGCCCTTTCACGCGGATCGTTTTTTTCCAACGCCTCGATGAAGATTGACTGTTCTTGCATGATCGTATGGGGTCGACGGTGCGGCTCTATCCTTAGTGCGACGTCGGACCGCAAACTGCGCACGATATTCAAAAAAGACGGTGACGGACTCCGCCACCGTCACTGTCATCGTCTCCTAACTCTTCTCGTAGCCAAGCACGGGCGTAACTCCAAACCTGATTGGCCTTCCGTGGCGAAATGCCGAGAATGGAAGCCGCTTCCGCGTTGCTAAAGCCCGCAAAGTAACGGAGTTTTACAAGTTCCGCGGCCTGCGAGCTCGTTTCGGACAGTCGATCGAGGGCTTCGTTCACCGCCAGTAAATACTCTGGCTGAGTTGGGCAGGGAATATCGTCTTGCTCAAGCTCGCGAACCCGTCCGCCCCCGTGCTTCAGCCGCTTCTTGCGACGGGCCTGCTCGACCAGAATCCGTCGCATGGCCTCAGCGGCGGCGGCAAAGAAATGGCCGCGCCCGTTCCAGTGCTGCGGCACTTCGACGTCAACCAGCCGCAGGTACGCCTCGTGAACCAGCGAAGTGGCCTGGAGGGTCTGCCCCGGTTTCTCGCTGGCCAGCTTCAGCGCCGCCAAAGTGCGCAGCTCGCTGTAGATGAGCGGCAAAAGCTCCTCGG
>DASSFG010000299.1:0-21339 GCA_035694685.1 Pirellulales bacterium | reverse complement strand
CTGCGATTACGGGCGACGCAGGGCGAAGACCAGGAATTTGTGCCGCGGCACGAGGTGCTGGGCTGCGCGGCGAACGAGCCGGAGTCGTTGCAAGGACACAACCTGCCGCCCGGCAGCGAGGGCGCGCCGAGCGTGCTGGTAGTCTGCGAAGAAGCATCGGCGATTCCCGACCGTTTCCTTGAGGCGCTCCTGCCGCAGTCGCACCGGCTGCTGGCCATCGGCAACCCGTTGCGCGTCGAAGGTTGGTTTTACGATGGCTGCAAGCGCGGAACGGATGAGTATCCGCAATCCGTAGGTCAGGCTTTCCAGCCTGACGCTATCCCTCAGTCGCTAAGTCAGGCTGGAAAGCCTGACGTACCAAGTCAGGCTGGAAAGCCTGACCTACGTACGTGCCCGCTTTTGCGTTGGGTGCGGCACGTTCATCCCGAAGAGTCGCCCAACCTCATCAAGTCGCGGGAAATGGATGCGCGCGGCGAGAAAGGCCCGTACCCGCTGGTCGTGCCCGGCCTGTTGTCGCGGCAGGAGTTCGACGAGTGGAATACGACGTGGGATGAGCCGCGAAAGCGCGTGCGCCTGTTCGGCGAGTTACCCAGCGAGGAAGAGCAAAAGCTCTATCCGCCCTCGTGGCTCGACCTGGCCCAGCAGCTTGGATCGAAGCTGCGCGAGCACATGCAGCGGCACGAGCGGTGGCGCGACGACGGCCCTTACGCACTGGGCATCGACGCGGCGTTCGGCGGCGGCGACCTGACCGCCTGGGTCGTGCTCGGCCGCTGGGGAGTGCGGCACGTCCAAGCTCAAGCGACGCCCAACACGACCGACATCTCCGGCTACACTATCAAGCTGATGCGACGCTTTCGTATCAGGGCCTGGGCGGTGGCGTTCGACAGCGGGGGCGGCGGCAAGCAGATTGCCGACATGCTCCGCGCGCAAGATGAAATGGAATTCGGCGAGATCGTCGACGTGACGTTCAGCGCGAAGCCACTTTCGACAGGCCAGTACAACAATCGCCGCACGGAACTGTACGGCGAACTGCGGACGGTGTTGGAAGCGACCGACGAGCGTCGCGGTCTGCTGGCGTTGCGGGTGAGCGAGTGGCCGGTTGACGTGCAATGCCTGGCCTTGCCGCCCGACGACGCGCGGTTGCGCGAAGACCTGGCGGTGTTACCCTACGCGTGGGACACCGAGGGTCTCTTACGATTGCCGCCCAAAGACCACCGCACGGCCTTCAGTTCTCAGCGCGAGAAGAGCGTGCGCGAGCGTCTCAAGGGCCGTTCGCCCGACCGCGGCGACGCACTCGTGCTCGCCTGGTTTGCCTGGACCCGCAGCGCCGAGTACCGGCGGCTGGAGCACGTTGAGAGGCCGGTCGTTTACTAGTGCCTCTCCCGCGTCGAGAAACCGAGCTAATGACGAATGACGAATGACGGAATGACGAAAGAATGACGAAGCCCGAATGACGAAGGGCGGTGTTTCGGGCCTTCGTCATTCGACATTCGTCATTCGGGTTTCTTTCGTCCTTCCGTCATTCGTCATTCGTCATTCGTCATTTCCTCCCCGTCTACCTACCCCGGAGCCCCTCCATGTTCACACGCCTTCGCCGTTATCTTCAGAGTTATTTCGACGCCGAGCTGGCCGCCGCGTTGGGCGACCTGGCCGACCTGCACCGTGAGATCGTGGCCCGCGACGACCGGTTGACCGCCCTTCAGCGACGGCTGACGGACGCGGAGGGCCGCCATGCACAAGCGACAACGGTGCTGAGCGCCGAGCGTGACTCGGCCCGTCGCGAGGTCGAGCGGCTCACGCTCGAGCTGGCCGACGTGCGACACGAGCTCGATAAGACGACGAAGGCTCTCGCCGTGGCCGAAGAAGAGAACCGCCGCCTCTGGGCCATCTGCCAGCGCGATCACGCGCGCGTTGCCAAAGAGCGTGCCCTTCTCGACCGCGCCCGGGCGGAGGCGGAGACGGCGGCGAGCGTGGGGCAGAGTGACTAAGTGAGGCATTGCTCATCGAATTCGTGTAGAGAGGGGGGAATCGACCCTACCGGCTTGAATCGGCTCCTAATGCGGGTTATAAAGCCGCTGCGCCGCCATGGTGCGGATCGCTCTCCAGGCTAACAAAACCCGGAAAGTAGGCGGATTTGGTCAAGTGGCTGCGTTAAAGCGCGACGTGGCATTTTTTTCTTGGCCAAGAGGTTGACAAAAACCGATTATCACAATATTGTGATAGAGGCAGAGACAAATGCCAGCAACTGAGGTTCGCGCATTTCGCGATGAGCGCGGGAGAGTCCCCCTTCAAGTATGGCTCGATGAGCTTGAGCAAAGCGAACCTCTCGCCTACGAAAGATGTCTGGCTTTGCTACTTGAGCTAGAGGCCAAAGGCAATGAACTTAGACGGCCCCACTCTGATGCCTTACGCGACGGGATACGTGAATTGCGAACACGCGTTGGGAACGTCCACTACCGCATTCTTTATTTCTTTTACGGAAAATGTGTGGCATGTTGTTCGCACGGGCTAACGAAGGAGGATGTTGTTCCTGACAAATGGATTGACGCAGCGGTTGCGGCAAAGCGACTAGTGAAACTTGACCCAGACCGACACACGGCAGACTTTGAAGTTTAAGGAAGCAATGCAGATGGCACGTTCAAAAAACATCGGCGACGCAATCAGGAAAAAGCTGGCGAAAAACCCAGACCTAGCGGAGGGGGTGGAAAGCGCTCGGTTTAGCTTCAATGTTGCCAGCGAGGTTCATCGCGTGCGAACTGAACTCAAACTGACACAGAAGGGTCTCGCCGATCTTCTAGGAACGCAACAGTCTGTGGTAGCTCGCCTGGAGGATGCCGACTATGATGGGCATTCGGTAAAACTTCTCCGAAGAATCGCCGAAGCAACAGGCAAACGATTAGAGGTGAGGTTTGTTGACGACGTTCCTCAACCGAAGGTCGCTGCCATTGAGATCGTTGAGGAGCAAGTTCCTTGGTTAGAGGCCGCATCTGAGTGGGATGACTTGGTTATTGAAGACTGCTCAGAAGAACCAGCACTAACTCTAGCGACAACTGCTCCCTGAGTTCAACGATGGCAAAAAAACAACACGGTCCCGGCAATATGCCGTTTCCCGGACTACCCGGAAAACTTATGGACCTTAGTCTCTTGTCTTGTTCTGCCTCGCGCCCTGCTACAGTCGGCAAGAAGCTGCCACCGCTACAGCAGTCGATGAAAATCGAGGGAGGCCAGAGAGAGGGGCACCCTAATGAAATCAAAGCTCTTTTAACATTCGCACTGCGCGACCAAAAAGACGACGCCGATGGCTTTCAGATCATCGGGAAGTTCGGCGTCACGTTCAAAAATGCCGAACTGCCGTTTTCGGAAGAAGAGGTCGAAACAATTGTTAAGCGCGTTTCCGTGTTAGTTGTTTGGCCGTACTGGCGTGAGTTCGTTCAATCGACAACTACGCGAATGGGATTGCCACCGCTGCGAGTGCCTTTAATCAATCCGATGTATTTGTCACTTGAGACAATAAAGGCACCGAAGCGAAAACGCATTGGAAAGCCCCAGAAGACTGACAGTTAGCTGCCAGCGCTGGGGTGGCCGTTCTCGTTGGCAATCGCCGTTTTGGCTCACGACCGATCACAGACCAGCCAGCGGTTCCAACTTGCTACCTATGGAGGCTTGCTGAACGTCAGAGAGAGCCGCCGCGCTGGATTAAATTCCGATCACTCATCGGGATGCTCCTCCCGATGGGCGACAACTTTGGCGTCGCCCACACAGTTTCGAGCCACTACCGCCCAGCGTGCAACCCTGGGTGGCCAATAAAATAGCGCGGCTAGCCCTGAAAGGGCGTGACTCCGTGAATCGAGCTAGGCGCGGCAGGGCCATCCGAGAACAATAGGCCGCTCGTCCACGATGATACACGGTCTCCGTATGCCGACTTCGGATCGCCACCTGGTTTGTTTGGTCCCAATAAACCCACCCTTCCAATACGGCATTAGCTCGCTGCTCGCGACGGCGACTCTCGTTTGCTTGACGTCTGCGGCGTGGCGGGCGTTCGGTGGCGCAGCGGTCATCGCTCCGCTGACCGCGTTAATGATCTGCCTTGACGGCCACGATCGTCGTAGTGTTGCTTGCGGCATAGCTATAGGCTTCGCGGCCTTTGCACATGCCGTCGTAGCCGGCTTGGCTTATGATCAGTTCGGTTTTTCGGTGACGTTCTTCTCTTACGCCGCTCTCCTGCTGCACTTGCCGGCGGTCGTGATGTATCTGATCGGAAAGCAGTCGGCGGCCCTTCGTTGGTCTGCGGCCGTCGCACTTCTCTTCGTGACACGCCACGCCATCTGGTCGAACCGGCTGACGCTGTTGCGCGACGAAGTGAAGTCGATCGTTCGGTTCTCCGAGGAGCGACGCAGTGAATCGGGACAATATCCCGACAGCCTGGACGGCTACGCTTGGCGCTGTCCGAGCCTCGAACAGTATGTCGAATACAGTCATGGTCCTTTCGATAATATTGTGATCCTGTTTCGGCCCAGCCCGCAGACGGAGCCCCATTGGTATAACTCGAGCTCCGGCTATGGTTACGAGCCTGATTAGCGATCGCTGGGGTCGTCTGATCATCGCTTCGTGAGGCGCGCTTGCGGTGTTAGACTATCTGGAGGCGAGTGATGGACGCACCTTGTGACGGCAGATGGCCAAAGCATTCGATCCTTATTACAAATGGCTGGCGATTCCGCCCAAAGACCAGCCGCCGAACTACTATCGCCTGCTGGGCGTCGAACGGTTCGAGTCGGACCTCGACGTCATCGAAAGCGCGGCCGACCAACGCATGGCGCACGTCCGCTCATTTCAGACGGGCCAGAACTCCGCCCTCTCGCAACAGATTCTCAACGAGCTGGCCGCCGCCCGTGTCTGCCTGCTTAGCCCAGAGAAAAAGGCCCGCTACGACGCCACGTTGCGGGCACAACAACCTGATGACCGTTTGCCTGCGACCCCTGCCGAAAAGGCAGAACCTCCGCCGCTTGTCGTTCCTTCGCGAACGACGACGGCCACCGCGCGCCGCCGCCAGACGCTACCTCGCTGGCTGCTGCCGGCCGGCGCCGCCACGCTGCTGATATTGCTGGCCGCCCTGCTGCTGCTCGTTCGCGGAGGCAAACAGCCGCCCACCCTAGTTACCTCGTCGGAGAACAAAGCCAAGTCATCGTCGCCCGGCAAAAAGCTGACGAGCGTCAAACAGCCGTCGCAGGCGACCTCCGACAAAAAAGACGACGCCCGATTCAGCCTACACCTGGCACCCGGCGTGGAAATGCGTTTCGTACCGATTCCGGCCAGCGAAGACGGCCGGGTACGGCCGTTTTATCTCGGCGAGACCGAGGTCACGCAGGCCCAATGGTCGGCACTGATGAGCGACCAGCCCAACAATTCAACTTTGCCGCACGTGGGCATCAAGCACGGCGATGCCATCGCTTTCTGCCATCGGCTGAGTACATCGGCGGCGGCTGGCGGGCGGCGGTTTCGTTTGCCGACGCGCGATGAATTTATCCAGGCGTATGGCGACCTGTCGTCGTACACCTCGGAGCAAGTATGGAGCGCCGAAAACGGTGAGGAACGGGTTCATGCGGTGGCCACGCGCCAGCCCGGCCCGCACGGCGTGTTCGACCTCGTGGGCAATGTCTGGGAATGGTCGTCCGACGGGCGCTTTTACGGCATGAGTGCGAGCGATAGTCTGCAGCGCCTCTTTCTGGCCTATTCGTCGATTCCCTTGCCCGGCGATTATCACGGAACGACCGCCGACTACACCGCCGGAAATCTCGGCATGCGTTTGGCATACGACGACGATCGCCCGCCGCTTGAGGCGCCACCGCCCAAGGAGTCGCAAGTCGCCGTGGTCGAATCGTCCGAGCCCCGCGAGTCGGTGCTCAAGCGGCTGTTTGCGGAGCCGTTGACGTTGCCCGACGTGCCCGGCGTCACGGCCGATCGCCTGTTGATCTGGAACCAGCACCACGGCGCGGCGAACGACGCCGGCGCACGCGAACTGGCAGTGACGCTCTTCGCACGAGGCCAAGAGGTATGGAGGGCACCCGCGGTGCCGATCCACTGGGCGACCGACCAGGACGCGTTCATCGACCTCGAGCCGCCCGACGTGCCGTTCGATCGTCTGCGTGCCGAGGTGGCGCAAATCGTCGGTCAGCGTGGCGGGCTGGCCGAAATTGAAGTCTTTCGTGGCACGACGAATTTAGCCCGAGGATGTCCAGCGGGGACGGCGGCGCCCATCGACGCTCACTTCCCGCCGGCAGCGGTCAGCGATGGCATCGTCAGTCAGACGGGCTCTGAGCTCGAAGGCTATTGGCTGTTGCCAGAAAAGAACACTGGTTGGGTCGACGTCGACCTGTCGTTCGCCGCGCCGCGTCCGTGCCGCGGCGTGGTTGCCGATCGCGTCGTCGTCTGCAACCAGCACAACGGCATGAGCGGAGATCGCGGGACCACCGTCTTCAACGTGGCGCTGGTGGCCGACGGTAAAGAACTGTGGCGGCGCGAAAAGATCGAGCTGCCCTGGTCGGCCGACGATGATCCGAAGGCGGACGTCGCGTTGCCGCCGCTGCGCTTCGATCGACTGCGCATCGAGACCACACAGTGGCACGGGCTGGGCGGTGGACTGAGCGAAGTGGAGATCTGGCAAGGCGATCGCAACCTGGCCCTGGCGTGCCCGGTGGTGGCTAGCAGCTATCACATGCAGATGCACCGAGCGGCAAACGTGACCGACGGCATCGCCAGCTCCCGCGAGGCGGGCAGTTTTTGGCTGTTGCCCGACAATGTACCGGGTTGGGTTGAAATCGACCTCTCGGCGAACGATCCGGCCATCGGCGAGGCCAACGGCCGGCTCGGCGCTTATCGCGCTTTGGTGGAAGACGATTGGCCGTTGGGGCTGGCGTGGCTGTCGCGGTCGAGCGATGCCGAACTGCGGCTGCTCGCCCGCCGCGACGTGGATGGCGGCAACGATGCCCGCTCGTTGGTTGAACGCGGCGACGGTTGGTGGGAGGTGGCGCAAGCGATCGCCGGCCAGCCTCGCGAGCGTTTGCTGACGCGTGGTGTGCGGCGTTACGCTCAGGCACTCAGCGGTTTGCCGGCTGACGAACAGGACCGCGTTCGCCGGCGCCGCGATCAAATCTTGCCTTCGCTGGCCGAGCGGCGCTATCTGTACTTCATCGAGGAAGCGGAATCGCAGCTCATCGAGGGTCACGAGTATCAGTTACGGACGAAGCCGGTCGTGGTGGCCGGCAAGGCCTCGCCCAACGGCCTGTGGCTGCACCCACCGGGTTCTGGCGAGGCGTGGGCCCGTTTTCCGCTGCCAGGCGGCCAGCATCGCTTTCGCGGGGCGGTGGGCATCAATGATTCCGCGGACAAGCCCGCTTCGCCCGTCGTCTTCAGCATTTCGGGCGACGGCCGCGTGTTGTGGACTTCACAGCCGCAAGGCGAGCGCGGCGCGAGCGAAGCGTTCGACATCGACGTCAGCGGCGTCTCATCGCTTCAGCTCACGGCCGCCGTCGCCGGCCCCGCGAATTGGTGCCACGCCGTCTGGATCGAGCCGCGGTTGGAAATCGTCCAATTGGAAGAGTGATGCGGCTGCCTCTTCATTGCGAGCATGTTATGATACAGGGCATTGCGACTGTAAGGTGTGGTTTTTTCCGGGAGAAGTGACATGATTCGCAAGAACCCGAATGCCGCCGACCATCGGATGCTCGATTCGCCTGCACGGTGGCAGGCAAAACTCGCGTCAGAAATTCAAAAAGCAAGAATTGCGGCCGGTCTCAGCCGGCTTGACCTTGCGCGCAAGACCAGAGTCCGGCCATCGACGATTGCCAATTTGGAAGACCCCGACTATCGCCATCAATCATTATCGCTGCTCGAGCGCGTTGCGCAATGCCTTGGCCTGCGGTTGAATGTCGAGCTTGCGGCTGATGAGCCCGATGAGACTGAAGAGCTTGCCGCCGCGGAGCGGTTAAAAACTTCGACGCCGCCAAATGATGAAATGCTGAGGTGGTCGGAAACGTCGGAGATCCCGCCAGAAACGAATGACGACACAGATGAAGAGCCGCCGTGGTAACCCATGCGTAACCTGCACTGCCGGAACGATACATCGGCGGAGTTGTTCCTGCTACTTGCATCGAGCAAATGAACGAGGCGGCGGCAAAGTGGCGCAAACAACACGGCCCCTAAGTTCGATTGCGACGGCCCAAGCCACTTGTGTGCGACGATACGGTGATGGAGTTCGCCAGCCGCGCGGCGGCGGCAGAATTTAGCCGTGGGCGCGAGCCTACGGTTGAATGAAGCAAGAGCAAAAAAGCCACGTAGCGGGACAGAGGTAGCGCGCCACGCGCTCTGTCGCCGCTGCGCCGATCGTTGGCTTCCCTTCTGCTTCGACAATCAACTGTCGGCCATTACCTTCAATGATTCGAGAAACTGGTCGATGTTACTCGCGACGTGGAACTGATTTCGGCCTGTTCTTGCGGTGAGGAATCCAACGCGATCCCAAAAGAGAATACCTTCCGATCCGTCGTCAACCGTGGCTAACAGCAATTGGTTTCCTCCAGGATCCTCGCCGATCGGAATCAAACCCGCCGGGAGAACATCGCGCCAGTCCGCATAGACCGTCTCAAGATCTAATCCGTGTCCTCTTTTCACCGCGATGCCGTACAAGGCGCCCAGCATTGCCCTCTCTCGAAGCTCAGGAATTGTGAAATACACGCTCTCGTGAGGCCGCCCGCCGTTCGACGTGATGAGGAACGATCGGTATCGAGGCGGTAGATGGACCGCAACGCTTTGTTCGACAGCCTCAATGCTTTCATCCGACGCCGGTGGAAAGAAACATTGCCAATCGAGCATTTGATCTCCGAGAGTCATACGACTGGTCCGATGTCTTAAACCGCAAGCCAATTTGGCGCAATGAGGTAATGACGCTGCCATTGTAGCAGGCGGACTCGCGCCCTTCCGGGCTAAAACCTTGCGTCGCTCCGACAAAATCCAAAATCCAAAATCGAAAATCCAAAATGCCTTCCTTCACCAGCCAACGCGATTACGCGCAGCGTGAAGCCGATAGCGGCTACGAGCGCTGCGTCAAAGCCGCACAGCAACGACTCTCGCCCGAACGCCTGCTCACCGCCAGCGGCGGAAACGTCAACCTCAAGGCCGACGGTTATCAACGCCTGGCCGATGCGCGCGAGCAACAGTCGCACTTTCGCGGGCAAGTATATACCTCGGTGCGGCCGATCGCGCAGCGCATCGCCGGGCAACCGATCCGGCTGGCCCGCATCGGCCGACGCGGCAAACGCCGCCAGGCGGAGCCGCGACAATATATATTGCCCGAGTGGGTGCGGGAATTGGCCGTCGTGCATAGTAGCAGGCACACTCCGTGTGCCGTAGCAGCGCACCGTACGGCGTCCGCCCACAAAGGCTACGGCACACGGAGTGTGCCTGCTACTATCGAGCTGGTCGATCAGCATCCGATTCTCGATTCCTTGCACCAGCCGGCGCCGAGCGTGCCGGGCTGGAACGATTGGTGCCTGAAATACGTCAGCGTCGCCAGCCTGGAAGTGACGGGCTATGCCTACTGGTGGTTCCCCATCGTCGCCGGCCGTCGCGAAATTTGGTACCTGCCCAGCCATTGGGTGCGGCCGATGGTGAGTGATGCGCGGATCATCGACGGTTGGGCCGTGAAGACCGACGGCCAGGCGGAAGAGACGCTGCTCGCGGCCGACGAGATCACACCGTTCTGGTATCCCGACCCGGCCAATCCGCTGCGCGGGCTAGGGCCGCTCGAAGCCGGCGGCCGCAGCATCATGATCGACGAGTTCGTACAAGAGGCGCAGAAGCGGGCCTTTCAGTTAGGCATTCATCCGGGGGCGATCATCACGGTGGGCAGCCAGGTTGCCCGAGACGGCACAGCGATTAAACCGCGGCTGCGCAAG
Source organism: Pirellulales bacterium (assembly GCA_035694685.1). Lineage (GTDB taxonomy): Bacteria > Planctomycetota > Planctomycetia > Pirellulales > JAICIG01 > DASSFG01. The sequence continues at coordinate 11,392 of DASSFG010000299.1, read as the reverse complement.
TGGCAGCAGGAGCAGATTCGCGAGGCGATTTTGTCGCGTTATCGCGGGTTGGCGCATTTTGGCGAGCCGCTGATCAAAGATGCCTTGATCGAGTCGATCGAGGCGTGGGGCAACAAGCCGAAGGAGATGGACTTTGGCGGCAACATGGACAAGACGCAGGCCCGCGTCGAGCAAACCTTCGGCACGCACCCTTACATTGCCGGCGCCGCCGGACTCGGCAGCCGCGCGGAAAGCGGTGAGGCCGACCGCCACTTCGTCTATCAAACGGTCAATCCGAAGATCGAGCTCTTGAGCCGCGTGCTTACGATCGGCGTCTTGCCGCGGTTCGATGCGTCGAGCGACTACGTGCTTTTCATCGAGCCTGCCCGGCCGCGTGACAGCGAGATGGAAACGCGCGAGTGGGAAGACGGGCTGAAATACGCTTGCGTGACCGTGAACGAATTCCGCACGCACGTCTTGCGCCTTCCGCCGCTCGCCGGCGGCGACGTGGCGCTCGTGCCCAGCACGGCGGCTTATGCGCCGATTGGCGGGGCGACTTCGCCCGCCCCGTCGCCCGAAACGCCCATGGCGGAAGAGGAAGAGGTGGCGGAAGGCGAAGAAGCGGAGTAAGAATAGCACGGGCTCGCGCCAAATCGTTTAACCGGTAGCCAACGGCGGCGCGCGGGGGTCGTACCGAGTGTATATCAACGGCTCGCTTGGCCACCGTTCCGGCAGCGCGACCTACGCGGGCGCCGTAGCCCTACAAGGATGTGATTCTCTGGCGCAATTGCGCTTGGTAACCAGCATTGGCATCGCCTAGAATACGAATATAGGCAAAGGGATGTGAATCATGTCGATCAACGCAATGAAATCGCTCGAACTGGCGATCGCAGAAAAGCAATTGTCTGATTATGCGCGCGATGCGGTGTGCGCGTCGTCAGGCGCCGACGAGTGTTCACAAGCAGAATGCCGCCTTGATCGAGCCGTCGAAGCGTTCCGTTGGATTGCTCGCGCCGAAGAAGCGGTTCGGCAAGCGACGTACGAGGGTCTTACGGAATTCACGCCGCAGGTTGAGGAATCGCTTGATTCCCTTTACCGTCGATGGCTCGGTTTCTCTGAGACAACTGAATGCGATCTCATCAAGCTGGACGAACAGGGCTGTATTGCAGCTAACGCATCGGAGTTCCGCGAAGTTGCTGCGCAAGCTCGCGAGAAAATCAATTCGATGGCCTGGTTACGGAAGTCTCGTAAGCTTCGCAACGCAGCACCCTGTGAGGCGAGCGAGAGCTGATGGCCAGTTTCCCGCAACGCTCCGATCTGTACTGGATTCCGCTGGAAGTCGAGGAAGACGGCGACAAGGAGCGTCCGATTGTCGTCGTCTCACGTGACGAACTGAATCGAGGCGATCGTGTTCTGGTGGTGCCCTTTTATTCGCAACAGCTTGAGAAGCGGGCCAAGCAGAAGTGGTGTGCGCCATTCAAAATCGGCGAAGGCGGCCTGAAAAAGGATTGCGTCGCCAAAGGCGACGAGATTCAGCTTATCGACCCGACGGAAATACTCTGGGCGCGCGGAAAGCTCGTTCGTTTCAACGCCGAGCAAATGGCGCGTGTGATTCTGGCGGTTCGCCGCGCGATGCGCGATCCGACGGCGGACGACGCGTAACGCGTCATTCCGCGTTCTTGTTTGACTCACCACGTTGAAACAGCCAGTGGAAAAACGCCGTCACTCCGCCGAAGAGCAGCGCTAGCGCCCACGTGCCGGCGATGAAATGTCGCGCATCAAACAACCAAGACGGTTCCCATTGCCCGTCATGCTCGGAGATCTTGGCGCCCCACATCAATATCAGCGGCATCAGAACGAGAATGGCGGCGCCGGCTGAGAAGATGCGGAAGCGGTCGCGGCCTTCGATCGCGCCCGCGGCCAGCGCGCCGGGAACGAATGTGCATAACGCCGTCCTGAGAGGAATGCGAGCGATAAAGCCGCCCTGTTTGGCGGGGGCTGGTAACTGGATCATCAGCGCCGCCAACGCGGCCATCGCCATTGCCGCCACCAGCCAGCGCGCAGCGAACTTTCGGCCGTTGAACGTTGCGGTATTCTGGCCGAGCCGCAACCAGGAACCATACAGCGCGCAGGCAAAACCGCTGCAGGCGGCCCAGATCCAGAGGGCCGTGATGCGGTGTTGAAAACCGTGCGAAGACATCCCCAGAGTGTTGGCCGCGTCGGCGACGCGCGCATCCGCGACCACGTACCATGCGGACTCCGACGCCTCAAACAAGAGCATCGCCAGCGGTAGGATCGTGGGAAAAAGGGCGCCCACACAAAAGAGTCTGACGGCGCCGCCTCGCGCCACCGCGCCCGCGACGAGTACGGCGGGAAAGACCAGGCAGGCGGCGGATCGCAGCAGCGCCTGAGTGTGAATGGCGAAGCCCATGTCGCTCCAACTCCAACCGACGCCGCCGCCGAGCACCGGTCTCTCTGGCGGAAGCGGTAGCGGCGCCGCCGACCCGGCCGCCAGGCAGACCATCGCCATGACGAACAACAGAATGCGCAGCGAGAATTGTGGGCGAGCGGACATGCGGTCATTGTAAGGCGCGTGCGGCGGGCTGTTCAAATCTACGCGACCACAAGCCAGTCGCAGGGTAGATTCCAGATATCAGGATCGTCGATGCCTGCGGCAAAGTAGCAGGCACGCTCCGCCGTGCCGTCGCCGCGGCGGTCGCGACGTCAATCTCGCTGTTGACGGGACCGCTGAGGCGACCTCTCCTGGCCAAAAGCAACGGCACGACGGAGCGTGCCTGCTACTTTAGCCGGGCTTCTCGACCGCATGCTCATAATCGTTGCCCATCGACCCGCCGCGATGAAACAGCCAATAGAAGCAGGCCGCCATCAGCCCGAACACGGGCACGAGCGCCCACATCGCGAAGATCGAATCGCGCCAGTGGTACATCGCCGCTGGTTCCCAGCGGCCAAAGATTGGTGCATCCATCACATCAATGCCTGAAACCACTGTTACCGGCGCCAGCGCGGGCAGCAGACCACCGCCACAAAAGGCCCGCACCATGCCTCGGCCCTCGACAGCACCTAAGCCGAGCACCGCGGGAAGAACCAGGCACAGCAACATACGCAGGGGAAGCTGACGCCATACGCTGGGTTCAGTCCGGCTCGGTGCAGGTGCCAAGGGGACCACCAGATAGCGCAACCCGTTTTGCGTGGCCGATGTAGGCAGTGCGACGATCGCCCACCAAGCGCCGGCGGCGATCGCCGCCATCAATGAAGCTCGAACGATAAACTTCCAGCGTGCCTTCGCGTCCCATTGCCGCGGCATCGGCACAAACCAGCGAACGACGACGCAGACGAATCCGACGCACGGCGCGCACACCCAGAGGGCCGCGATCCGCTCGCTGAGCATGTGGGAAATCACGCCGATATATGCTAATTCCCCGCGTTGTTCAGCGGATGCACACGACAGGAGCACCAGCGGTATCGCAGCAGGCAATAGCGACCCCAGGCAAAAGGCCCTGCGGTATCCCCCACCTGCCACCGCCGCGGCGACCAGCGCGGCGGGAAAAACAACGCACGCCGCCAATCGCAACCACGCTTGAACGCGAACGGCGAGGCCCAGCTCGTCCCATAGTTGATCTCCGTTAACCCACTCGAACGGTGGCGCACGATGAAGCGTGGCCGCCGCCAGGCAGACCATCAACATCACAAACAGCAACGTCCGCAACGAGAACTGTGGGCGAGAGGACATGCGGCCATTGTAAGGCGCGTGCTGAGGACGGTTCAAATAGCGACGAGCCCAAGCCAGCCGTCGCTTAGTTTACAGGTATCGGTCGGGCGCTTTTGCCTAGCCCAGGCATTTATGCCTGGGAATTGATAAGCGAAAAATGGTTCGCCGGCCCCTTTAGGGGCCGATAGCCTCGAGCCCAGGAAGGGGCGACGATATTTTTTCGGCTCGCGGACCCAGGCATAAATGCCTGGGCTACACAAAAGATTGCGGCGTTGCACGTCTCGGTACCAAACGAACACATCACAAGCCACTCGCGCGGCAAACTGCAAGTATCGCGGCCACGGAGGATGGGCCTCCTGGCCCGTCCAGTCGAAACGTGACAGCCTGGGAAGGCCCGTCCTCCGATGACCGCGCCCTCCGGGTCCGCCACGCAGCGCGTCCTTCACAGACGCCGGTCCCTCATCTTTCATCCCTACCCCTATCCACTACTCCCTACTCGCTACTCCCTACTCGCTCCCATGTCCCACCTCTCCCTCGTCAAACACATCCGTCGCCGCACGCGCTCCCTGGGCATCGGCACAGCGGCCGACTATCTGCGCGAACTCGAAGTCTGTCTGGGCGGACGCTGCCCGTCGGGCTTGCTGGCGGGCGTGTCGCGCAGGCAATGGCGATCGTGGCTCAAAGCCGCGCGGCGGAAGTTGGTCTATCACCATGCCGAGATGAGGCCGACTGATGAAGGCGACAGGCATCAGGCGTCAGGTATCCGGCGCCCGACGCCTGACGCCTGTAGCCTGACGCCTAAAGATGGTGGGCCGGCGCTCGCAAGCTCGCTTGTTCCACCCCACGGTCTGAATTCTCACGAATCCGATTACCCTCCCCATACCATCGCCACCTTCCCGGCCGTCATTACGACCACGCGGCAAGACCTCGATGGCGATGTGCTGGAAACGGCGGGGGCGGAGCTCGATCCACGGGCGCCCTTGTTGTGGCAACACTTGCCCGACCTGCCGATCGGCAGGCTGCTCGATGTCGGCGAGCGCACCGATCGGCGATTGAGTGGCCGGTTCGCCATCGCCGACACCGCGCTCGGGCAAGATGCCGCGCTGTTGGCCGAGCACGGCGCGCTGCGCATCAGTCACGGCTTTTTGCCAACCAGATGGGAGCCGCTCGATAGCGACGATCCATTCACCGGTTACCACATCCTCGAATTCAAAATCCTGGAAGTTTCGCTCGTCAGCATTCCCAGCAACCCCGACGCCGTGATCGAAGCCTTCAGCCGCGAGAAGCTCGCCCATCCGCTGGTGAAAGCCTGGGCGGGAGTACGGTTTGAGAATCGCCCAGTGATTGTCGCCGGTGCGAACAGTTTCGATACCCCTCGTTTAACCGCAGGCCCAACGGACCGCGCGGACGATTTGTCCCGAACCGACAGTATCACTTCCACCGATGCTAACCTCGCGCGGCCCGCTGGGCCTGCGGTTAAACGAGGAGACTTGACCGATGCCCCGCTAACCAACTCTTTACCCGACGGCTCTCACACTATGAACCAAACGCCAATTCAAAAAGCGGGCCGCGCGTTGAATGCGGTCAACGAACGACGCGTCCGCGCTGCCCGCTTCCATTTCAAAGCCATCGAGCACCACGACGACAGCGGCGATGACGTGGCCGAGCTTGCCCGAAAGGCGACGCTCCCGCTCGACGACATGCTCGCTCAGCTCGACAACGACCCCGACTGGCACGACGAAGAAGACGGCACGGGCGATGCGCCGGGGAATCGCGCTGCGGCTGAGGCTGCGCGTGAGTCGAATCCCGGGGCGCTTCCAAATGACAAGGAGACAAGGGGACAAGGCGACAAGGAGAATTTGAGTTCTGTCGCCCGCATGCGATCGCCCTCCCCATGTCTCCTTGTCTCCCCTTCCCCTTGTCACGATGCCCCGCTAACCGCCTCTTTACCCACCAAGTTCGGAACCCTGGATCCAATTCCCGATCGCAAAGCCGGCCGTGTCATCTCTCAAGAAAACGCGGATCGCCTCAATGAGGCGATCACCCACGGCGACGCCATCACGCAGCACGAGCAGGCCACTCCCGATGTCGCGGCCCTGGCCACCGGCGCCGTCAAACATCTCAAAGGCGTGCTCGCCTCCGATGCACAAGACGATGACGACGGCGCCATGAGTTTCCATGACGGTAATCCGGCGGGCTGCGCCGGTGAGATTCAGAACGACAAGGAGACAAGGGGACAAGGCGACAAGGAGAGTTTGAATTCACCGCTTGTCCCCGGCGCACCTTCTCCTTGTCCCCTTGTCTCCCGCTCTCCTTGTCATGATGCGCCGCTAACCGCTTCTCTCCCAGCAACGGATCCGAAATCACCCCATCTTTTTATCAAAGGAACTTCCATGCAGACCGAAACCCAACTTCAGCCCGCTCAGGTTTTCTCCACCGCCGCCGGCCAGCCGCGCGTCAAACGCGCCAGCGAACAATACGACTCGACCAAACGACGCCTGATTTACCCCAACGACAAAAAATCGGCCCTCCATCTCGGCCGCCTGGCCGGGCATGACGTGACCTTCGAGAATCGTCCGGCCTACGAATCGAGCCAACTCGAAAAGGCGATGGCCGGCGCGTGGCTCAAGCACAAGCTCGCCAGCCAACTCGGTACCGCCCACCTGCTCAGCGAGCACGACCGCGACCTCTATCAAGAGCTGGTGGAGCGCGGCGAGTGGGTCGGCGAAGTCCGCGACGGCAACGGCACGCACTATTACCGCGAGCCGGGCCGCCTCTCGCCCTTGCACCAGAAGACGTTGCTTGCCGACTCCACCTCCGGCGGCCAATATGCCGTGCCGTATTTCTTCGACGTCGACCTGGTCACGTTCCCCTTGCTTTACGGCGAGCTGTTCCCACTGGTCGATCTGCGTGAGCTGGCCACCAGCAACCAGGTGAAGGGCGCCACGCTGGCCAACATGACCATCTCCGCCGGTCCCGCCGAAGGCGACACGCCGGGCATCACCCTGCAAACCACGGCCAATCTCGTCGGCCAGTTGACCACCAACATCTATAACGCCACCGGCGCCATCACCATCGGCCGCGACTTCCTGGCCGACAGCCCCATCGACCTGCAGGCCGACATCGTCAGCCTCTACCAACGAGCACTGTTGCAGTGGCTCGACAAGGAAATCGCCACGGGCGACGGCACGACCGGGCCGCTGGGCCTGTTCAACACCTCGAACGTGCTCACCGCCACGAGCAAGAACTCGACGGCCGGCCCGATGACCGTGAGCGACATCGAAGGCATGGTCAAGACCCTGCCGAAGCAATACCGCAACAAGCAGGAGAACGTCGTGTGGGTGGCCTCCGATGGCCTCTACTTCCGCATCCGCGGCATCAGCGTGAGCGGCACCGACCAGCGGCGCATCTTCGGCTACGACTATGAGCAGTACATGCTCGCCAGCCATCCCTTCAAGATCGAGAACGACGTGGCCGGCAGCGACCTGGCGTTCGTCAACATGTCGAAGTATCGCATGTGGCGACGCAAGGGCATGGAGATTCAAGTCAGCGACGAGGGCAAAACGCTGATGCTCGCCAACGAGCTCTTGATCGTCGCCCGCAGCCGTTGGGGCGGGCAGCTCGTCGACCCCAACGCGATGGTCGAGATGACGAATGCGTCGCTGCATTAATCAGTGGTTTACGACGTAACGGGTGGTGACGTGGGCCAAGAGGGCAACCGGCCGCGAAATAATCCGGGAGGGCTTAGGACTTAGGACTTAGGACTTAGGTCTTAGCGTTCGCTGGCAACGTCGATCTCGGAATCTAAGACCTAAAACCTAAGACCTAAGACCTATCCCTGCTTCAATCAGATCTTCTTTCATCCGCTGGAGTTTAACAATGGAACTCATCATCGAACTAGGTCGTGACAACAAGAATGTGAATCCTTTCATCGAGCCGCTGGGCGAGGCGCGGCGGGGCAAGTGGCGGCGGTCGAACCTGCCGCTGATGAACCTGGCCGATGCCGAAGTGGCGGGGCTGCCGAACTTGCCCGGCTACTGCGTGGCGGTCGACCTCGTGGCCCGCAAGATTCGCGTCTTCGACCCGCTGGAAAAACACTCCAATCGCCCGCAGGTCGAATCGGCGCTGCGCAAGTTCTTCAAGCGGCGCTTGGAAATCGAGCCGGAGCAGGTGACGCGCGATCAGCCGCTGGCCACGCTGCACCGCTGGCTGGCGTGGATGTACCGCCTGGTGTCGGGCGGCAACGCGCGTGTCGTCCAGGGCGAGTTCCCGCCCGAGACCGAGCAGCAAGTCGCGGACGCGCGGAACCGGGACGCGAAGCGGGCGGGAGTAGAGGAAGCCGTTTCTTGATAGCAGACTGGTGGGGAATGACGAATGCCCAATGACGAATGACGAAAGAATGACGAAATCCGAATGACGAATGGACTATTCGTGCTTCGTCATTCGGGCTTCTTTCGTCATTCTGTCATTCGTCATTCGTCATTGCAGGATCAGCCAAACATTCCCATGGACGTTGCCCTCGTCTGTGATCCTCCGCACGCTGTACTGGTTCACAAGCCGAGCTGGGTGGCCGATGGCTTTCGCGCCGCCGGCCACTCGGTGCGGCTGGTACACGACCTGGCCGGCGTGCGGGCGGCTGACGCCGAGTGCGACCTCCTGCTTTTCGACCACAAAGCGTCGGGCCTGAACCGCGCCGCGCTGGCGGAAATGGCGCGTAGCCGCTCTGTAGGGAACGGACTCCGTGCCGTTCCGCCGCCCACCGCTGGACGCCCCATCGGCTATTTAGGGAACGGCACGGAGTCCGTTCCCTACAGAGGTCGCGCAATCTGGGCCCAATGGTGGCGCGATCTGATCGCAGTCGATCCTGCGAAGCCCCTCGCCGAGCAAGACTACGTCCGGTCCTTTGGCGCCGTGATGCGGGGCATGGATATCGTCTTTGTCAAAGAACGCTCGCTTCTCGATGAATACCGTCAACTTGGCATTAACGCATATTGGCTCGACCAGGCTTGCCCGGCCGAAATGCCGGCGTGCGAGCATCGGGGAAACGGGGACGGGTTCGTTTTGCCGGAACGGCCCGCAGGGTGCTTCGCACAAAACGTACCCGTCCCCCTTTCCCCGCAGCGGGCCGAGTGGGATGTGCTCGTGCTTGGCAGTCCCGGCTACGCGCAGCGTCGCGCCGACGCTCGCGTGTTGGCCGAGGCCGGCTTTCGCGTGTTATGGGCCGGCATGCCGGCCAGCGATCCGGTGCCTCCCGGCATCGAGTGGCATCCCTGGGTGCATCCCCTCAAACTGCCCGAGCTTATCAGCCGTTGCGGCGTGGTCTTGGGCGTCGATTGGCGCAGCGACCTGCCGGGTTACACCAGCGATCGCACCTACCTCGCCTGCGGCATGGGCGCGTGCTACGTCGCGCGTTGCGACGCTTTTCCTTGTAGGGTGGGACCAGCGAGCCTGCGAGCGCCGGCCCACCATGCTCTAAACGACGTTCCTCAAGCGGCGCTCGCGGCGTGGGTTTATCAGAACACGGATGAATTGGTCGATATCGTTCGTCACGCCATGTCGGACGTAGACGAGCGTCGCTGCCGCGGCGAACGATCACGGCAGTTGGTCATGGAGCGCCACACCTATGCCCACCGCGCGATGGAGATTGTCGAGCTCTTAGCCCGGAACGGACGTCATTCAATAGCCCAGGGTGCAGCGCAGCGGAACCCTGGGTAACCGGTCGACGCCAAACATTCGTAGCCCTGCAAGGGCGTCATTCCCTCACGGCTCAAGACACGAGGAATCAGCCCGCGGGACCAAGTCAAAATGTCAGTCTTGGCGCGGGCCGCCAGGTCACGGTCCACCAATTTCGCATTTCGGCAAAGCCTTGCCGAGCTGGGTGACACCTGCCTCGCTGACATCGGTGCCCATGAGAAAGAGATCTTGCAATGCGGTTAGCCTTTGTAGATGGGCTAACCCAGCATCCGTAACGTGAGTGTTGGTGAGATCAAGGTCTTCGAGACCGGTCAGAGATTGCAAGTAGACAAGCGCAGCATCTGTAATCTGAGTATCGTCGAGCCTGAGCCGTTGCAGGCCCTTCATCCTTCTTAAATGGGCCAGCCCAGGCCCTGTGACGAGAGTATTGCCGAGGCAAAGCTCCTCGAGGGACGTGAGCCCTTGTAAGTGCGTTAGACCGGCATCCGTGACTTGAGTTGTGTCAAGATAAAGCCGTTGCAGGGCCTTCAGCTCTCGCAGATGTACCAGTCCCGCATCCGTAACCTGAGTGTTGTTAAGGGAAATCTCGCTTAGCGACCTCAGCTCATGCAAATGGCGTAGCCCTGCATCCGTGACCTGAGTTCCGTCGAGAGAAATGTAATCCAAGCTCTTCAGCTTTTCTACGTAGGCAAGGCCATTATCGGTGATCAGAGTGGCTCCGAGATCAAGCGTTTGCAGCTCCGTGAGCCCTTGCAAAGGCGCCAGCCCACCGTCCGTAACGTCCGAACCATTGAGCCGGATATCTTGCAGCCCCGCCAGGCCTTGCAAATTGGCCAGCCCGGCATCCGTGAGGTGAGTGTTACGAAGGGTAACTGAAAGCACGCCCTTCAACTCTCGCAAACGGATCAGGCCGGCATCAGTGTGCTCGATACCGTCGAGGAAAATGTATTTCGCATCAAAGTAATCTGGCGGCAGCCGACGTCGTAAAAAGGCTACGGGGAATGCCTCTTTCACGGCTTCGTGGGGATCGACGTAGACCACGGTTCCACCCATCGCTGAAATGGCTGCCACAGCTCGCCGCTGCCGCTCAGCCGGGACGACCCAGAGCCCCAACACCACGCATGACACGGTCACGACTAACAGCGTCGTGCGAATGGAAAATTGCAGCCAATGCCATTTCGGCTTGAGTCTAGTGAGCTGGTTCGCCATGCGTGTCAGCATGATGCGGCCGAGCGCAGCCAACAAGGGCGCAGGTGGCTTGATTACGTCCGCAATAGGGTTCGACCAAGGGAATCACGCCCTTTCAGGGCTACCGCGTTGATTTGCTTCGCTAACCCAGGGCTCCGCTGCGCTGCGCCCTGGGCTATCGAGTGACGCACCTTCGGTGCTACGGGCCTGCGGCCCTATCGCGAAGGTCGGTGCTGCCGCGCGACCACCTCCGCCCCCAAATCCAAAATCCAAAATCGAAAATCCAAAATGTCGTTGTCCCTCATCACCCCCACCCGCCGCCGCTGGCATTGGCTGCGCGAACAGGCCCGTGCCATCGCCGGGCAACTCGCGCCGCTCGATCGCTGGATCATCGCGGTCGATAACGACCGGCCTGACAAAACGGTTGTCGGCGACGTCGCGCGCCTCATTCCCGCGGAACAGATCATCTGGTTGCACGTGGCGTACACCCGGCCCGAACCGCCGGTCGGCTGCGTCAATCGCTTGCGCAACGCCGCCACGGCGCTCGCGCCGATCGGACATGACATCGTCGAAGTCGACGACCACGACATCCTCGCGCCCTACGCGCTGTCCGAGATCCGCACCGCACTGGCGGCCGGATATGACTACGTTTTCGGCTGGTATCACCAGCAGGCAGTTGTGGAGGCGCCGCCCAGTTCCCTCTCCCTTTGGGAGAGGGTTAGGGTGAGGGCGGGTGAAATAGCAGACGGTTCTCCACTGCAGACCGCCCTCACCCCGGCCCCGGGTACCCGCTCGCGGGTG
>DASSFG010000298.1:0-5317 GCA_035694685.1 Pirellulales bacterium | reverse complement strand
CGAGCGGGTTTCAAAGAAGCGACCGAAAAGAGTTGGTCTAGGCGTCACTCGACGGCGTAACGCGACCGGCAGGCGCCTGCCTGACTGGGTAAGAGAATTCCGCCGCCGCGCAACGGCAATAGCCGCCGCGGGCCGCGGGCCGGAAGCCAATGTCCCTCCGGCGTTGCTTAGTGTACATCCGAGTGCCATACTGTCAAGTATCGTGGCCGCAGAATTTTGGCGGCCTATCGAGGCACTGGCGGGCGTGCAAGCAGGCAGCAGAGATTCTTCGCGTTGGCCCTGTTGTCCGGCGGGGCTCGCGTGCGCAAAATCAGCTTGAATGTGCAGCCGACCGCTGATGCTTCTTTCTTCCGCCACGCAAACATGACAGCACCCAAGCTACCCGATGATGGCTTCGGCCGCGTGGCGCGACAGATTGCCGATTGGACGACGAAGGGGCTGTTCTCGGCGTTGGTGCTGGTAGCAGGACTCGGGTTTGGCCGGCAGGTGATTCGCTGGTGGAGAGCCGACGATCTTCAAGACGCAGAGCCCCCGCTGGCGGCGCCCTTCGACCCTGCCGATCCGACGCAACCGGTTGATGTTGCTCTCGGTGATTTGCCCTATCGGTTGGTCCGGCAAACGGTGGTGGGCGATCAGCAAGAGGCGATGGAGGCGTTGCGCACGGCCTGCGGGCACTTGCTCAACTCAGCGCCGGCCTGGTCGCCTCGGGCCGACGCCAACGAGCAGTCGTTGCTCGAACGACTGGCCGAGCTGGAACAGACGACGATCGTTCCGCAAAACGATGCTGGTCCGGCCTCGGGCGGACGGCTGTACGAGCCGGCGCCCGGGCTACCTTTGATCGTCGGCACCCGTCGGCAGATTGCCGAGCACCGCTCGTCAAACGCTACCGCGGGGCAAAACCGGGTGATACTATGGGGGCTGGCATCGCCCGCCGGCGAGAAAAAGTGGACGTTGTGCTTGTTTCAGGCCAACCCGCGCGGCGCGTCCGACGTGCAACGGGAGGTACCGTTGCCCGCCGGCTGCCAGCGACTGTTGGCTCTGCGTCAATCCGGCAATGAGATATCCGTTTTCCAAGGCCCCGACACGTGCCTGCAATACCGAGACTTTTTTACGGCCTGGCAAAGAGAACAGCAGCCTGGCGGCGAATTGCGTTGGCAGCCGACGGCCGACGGCGGCTGGTACGGCTCGCTGCGCCGCGGGCCGGCCGAGTCCGATGTTCCAGCAGGGGCCTTCGTGGTTCAACTGGTGCCTGGACGGCTGGGCGGTTGTACGGGTCTGCTACAGAGGGTTCAGGGTTCGGGGTTCAGGGTTCCGTGACGCGCAGGGGAGCGGCCGTTGAGCCGCGAGCCAACCGCGCAGGTACGCGCATTAAGTCAAAATGCAAAATGCAAAATTAAAGATTACAAATGCAAGGCCCCCTGACCCCTGACCCCGAACCCTGACCCCTGACCCCTGACCCCGAACCCTGACCCCTCGCCCCTGAACTCCAGCACCTGAACAGGAAACATTCGATGAAGGGAATGCCCGGCCTGGCGATTGCGTGTTTGCTGGGCCTTTTGGCCGCCGGCCTGAACTGGTTTTATCTCGACCGCAAGTCGCGCGAGTTTCAGAAGGTGAGCTTCGTGTCGATCGCTCCGGACACACAGATTCACGTAGGCGAAACGTTTATCGCCTCGCACTTTGCCGAGATGCCGGTGCCGGAGGTCGCAGCCCACAAACTGGAAGCAGTGGCGGTACTCTGGAAAGACCTCGACACCGTGATCGGCATGAATGCCGTGCGCGACTTCACCGAGCAAGAACTGCTCTTGCGTAACGACTTGGAAACGCCACCGGCCCAGTTGGAATTGGCTGCCGACGAACGCGCGATGTGGATTCCCGTCGATCAGAAAAACTTTGTGGCTTCGCTGGTGGTGCCCGGCGACGAGGTCGATTTCTTGCTGCCGACCGCTCGCCGGCCATCGCAAGTGGTCGCATCCGACGGTACGCCCTCGCCCACTGCGGCGGCTCCGCAGGCCGCGGGGCGTACGGAAATCGTCGGTCCCTTCAAAGTGCTTTCGATCGGCAATCGGCTGGGCAAGACAAACGTGCTCAACGCCTCGCGCGTGCCGCAGTTGCAAGAGAACATCATCACGGTACGGGTAAAAATGAACGGTACGACCCTCGAAGCCGACTCGCAACGCCTGCTCGACGCTCTGCAAGACACCAATTATCGCGAAGTCGGCCTGCTGTTGCGGCCGCGGAAGAAGAGTAGTTAGGCCGTGAAGATCTGGTTCAACAAAGTCGACGAAAGCCGCCGCACGCTGGTGGAAGCGACGACCGACGAAGTGTCGATCGGCCGCGATGCGACGAACCAGGTGGTGTTGTCGAGCCCGCTCGTCTCGCGCCACCACGCCGTGGTGCGGCGCGTCGGCGAGCAGTTGGAGCTGCGCAACGTCGGTCTCAACAGTTGCGTGGTCGGCGACCGTGAGGTGGCCGGCGGCGAGGTCGTAACGCTGTCACCCGGCGTCAAGGTGCGCATATGGCCGTTTACGCTCAGCTTCGAAGCCGAGGCGGCGGCAGTCATCGACCGCAAAGAGCTTGAATCGCACCTGCGGTCGATTGTGGCCGGCCTCGAGCTGCGCATCCACAAAAAACTGCTCGAGCGGCTCGACTTGTTTGAGATGGAGCGCAACCGGGCGGGCGATCCCGCGACGATCGTACTGTTGGAGAACAACATCGAAGACGTCTGCCGCGAGTTGAACGTGTTTGGCCCCGAGAACCAGCCGCTGTTGGAGGAGATCAGCGGGCTGGTGTTGATGGATCTGCTCATTAACCAGTTGGTGATGGAAACCGGCCACGATGACTTTTTCGATCTGGCTTCGCTCACGTCGAACGAATTCGACGTGCCGGCGACGCTCGTGCCCGAGCGCGAGACGGAACTGTTCAGCCTGCTGCACTTTGCCCGCGAGCGGTTGATGCTCGCGCAGGAGCACGACGTGAGCAGCCGCATCCGCACGGTCGAAGAACGGTTTGTCGAGGCGTTTCACTATTTGCGTCCGCACCTGCACGAGCAGTTGCGCAAATACGTCGTGCTGCGGACGCTCAAGAAGGACCTGAAAGACACGGTATTCGGCTTTGGCCCGCTGCAAGACCTGCTGCGGGCGCCGACCATCACCGAGATCATGGTCGTCGACAGCGACCAGATATACGTGGAGCGCGACGGCGTCATCGAGCGTTCCGGGCGTCGTTTCATTTCGGACAAAGTGACGGAGTCGATCATCGAGCGGATCGTGGCGCAGGTGGGCCGCCGCATCGACAAGAGCCAGCCGCTGGTCGACGCCCGCTTGCCCGACGGCTCGCGCGTGAATGCGATCATTCCTCCCTTGGCGGTCAGCGGCCCCTGCCTCACCATCCGCAAGTTTCCGGTGCAGCGGTTTACGATGGACGACCTGGTCGAGAACGGCTCGATCAGCCGGGCCGCCGCCGCCTTCTTGCGGGCCTGCGTCATCGACCATCGCAGCATCCTGGTGAGCGGCGGCACCGGCACGGGCAAGACCACGCTGCTCAACGTCATGAGCAGCTTCATTCCGTTCAAGGAGCGCGTCGTCACCATCGAGGACACCTCGGAGCTAAGACTGCACCAAGAACACGTCGTTACGCTCGAAAGCAAGCTGCCGAACGCCGAAGGTGCGGGGGCGTATACCATTCGCGATCTGGTGCGCAACGCCTTGCGCATGCGGCCCGACCGCATCATCGTGGGAGAGTGTCGCGGCGCCGAGGCGCTGGACATGATTCAGGCCATGAACACGGGACATGCCGGCTCGATGACCACGGTACACGCCAACAGCTCGACGGAAGTCATCGAGCGCCTGGAGGTGCTGATGCTGATGGGCGCCGAACTGCCGATGATCTCGATTCACCGGCAGATCGCCTCGGCCATCGACCTGATCGTGCAAATCACGCGCTTTCCCAACGGCAAGCGGCGCGTGACGCAGGTGTCGGAGCTGACCGGCATTCATCCCGAAACGAAAGAGGTGATCGTGATCGACATCTTTAACGATCGCGGGGCCGCGGGCCTGCAACCGACCGGCTACTTGCCCACGTTTATCGACTCGCTGATTGAAAAGCGGTTACTCGAATCGAAGTTTTTGTACGGCGACATGGACGGTGAGGACGACTCGCGGCGGGCCATTGCCGGCGGCGCCGCTCAGCAAACGCTTTCGCCACCGAGCACGTTCAATATTCCCGCGCCGCCTCCGCCCCATTCGCGGCCTATCGCTCATGACACTGGCCGCGAACAGGCCACGGCGGGCGACCAGAAAAGGGACCGCCTGGCAGCGTCGCACGCGCCGGGCGACGGTCAGTGGTATTGCCTGATTGCCGGAAACGAGTTGGGACCGCTCGATGCGCGCGAGCTGCGGCGAATGGTCCGCGACGGCGCGATCAAGCCCGACGACCTCGTGCGATGTGGTCCCAACGGCGTCTGGACGCCCAGCCGCCAGGCGAATTTTCCGTAGGAGTGGGAAAGTGTCGCAACCCCTTTGGAGTGCGGCGATTTATCGCCGCTTTGGCTTGCGGCGGAGCCGCTTTCTTTTGGTGCATCGGCCGGCGGATACCACGGAGACAGGTTACCAGCCGCAACAAAGTTCGCTCGTGCGCGTGCCGGGAACCTGATACTGACGCGTTTTGCGGCCTTTAGTGCGTTCGTCTATGGCCGAGCCGACGTCGACGATCACTTGCCGCTTGACCGCCCGCTGCCAGTATTTGTGGATGAGGATGCAGGAGGCCGGACCGGCCGAAACCAATATGGGCCGATCGACGGACAGTAGCCTCTCCACGAGTCGATCGAGGTTGAAGCCGCTGTTCATCGCGTCTTCAGGCACCCAGTAATCACCTCCTTCGCAGGCCACGATGGCCATGTCGCTGGTATCGAGCTTTTGAAAGCGCCGGTAGTTGGCGTTGACGAAAATGTTGGAGAACGTGACCCGTTCCAGTGGCAGCCGGATCTGGTTGAGATACCATTCCTTGGCCGGACGATCGCAGCAACCGTCGGAAATGCCGACGAAGTAACCGGGGGCGTCGTAGCGCAAGGCGGCGTTGAGCTCGTCGGCGAAGGCCGCGTGCCGGCCATCGAACGTCCAGCCATCCTGCCCTTGAATCGGCTTACCCATGCAGATTGCCCGCTCGCCGTCGGCAAGTAACAGTTTAGTTCCCCGACCGTGGTTTTCGGGGCGGTGACCAGCCGGGAGCGGGCCGGCTCGGGGGGCTGCCGTCGGAGAATTGGTCTTGGGGAATACCCGGCAGGCGGGCTACGTTAGCGGCGTCCAAGGAATGGATG